>NZ_JBBAWK010000003.1:0-112803 GCF_040397215.1 Candidatus Limnocylindrus sp. | reverse complement strand
GACATTCGCATTGTCGAGGTAAGGGGTTCGAATCCCCTCAGCTCCACCAGCCCCCCTTACAGCGAAGCAGGTTCCTAGCGAACCGCGCCCAGGGCGGGAGCCAGCCGCTGCAGTTGGCGCATGCGCGCCGCCTCGTCGGGGAGGTGCCGCTCCACCACCGCTCGGAATCGTGCGCCGTGGCCGTTGGCGCGCAGGTGGGCGAGCTCATGAACAACAACCGCCTCGAAGCATGATGGTGGCGCCAGTACCAGCCGCCACGAGAGCGAGATCGTGCCGTCACCCGAGGCGCTCCCCCAGCGCGTCGACTGATCGCCGATGCGCAGGCGCGTGGGGGTGACGCGCATCTCTGCGGCGTAGACGCTGATCATCTGCTCGGCGATTGTGCGCGCGCGGCGGCGCAGCCAGCTCAAGAGTCGACGGCGCACCACCTCAGGATCCCCCGCGATGGATGGCGGGATCTGGATTTCGCCGTTGAGCGCCGCGATGCTGATCCCGGTGCCAACGACAATATGGTGCGGACGCCCGGCATACGGGATCAGTCCGCCAACGGCGAGGCGACCATCAGTGCCGAGCGCGGTACGACGTGAGGTTACCTCGGCAAGGGAGCGGTCAATCCACTTGAGGCGCGTGGCAATGAATGCCTCAACATCGCGCCGTGCTCGCGCCTCGCTATAGCGCTCCGGCACCACCGCCTCAAGGCCATGTTCATGGTCAATGCGCAACGTGAGGCGGCGTGCACGTTGGCTGCGAATCAGACGATACGGTCGTGGGCTCACGGTGCAGAGTTTCGCATGGCGGCGGTATCTCTCGGCGCGTGGGATGCTCTACCGATGACGACTGCCACCCCAACCCTCACGCGACGGAGCCGCGCGGCGATCTACGCCGCGATCTTCCTCGCCTTCATCGACAACTTCGCCCTGTTGCCAGTCATTGGCCCACGTGCCCAGGGACTCGGCGGCACCCCACTCTTGGTCGGCATTGCCATCGCCGCATATTCGCTCGCAAATCTCGCCTTTGACCCAATCGGTGGCATCCTCGCCGACCGCATCGGCCGTCGCCGCGTCGTAGTTGCCGCACTGGTGATCAGCCCCCTTGCTATCGCCATCTACGCCCTCGCCGACTCGCTGCCGCTCTTCCTGTTGGCGCGCGTCATTCACGGCGCCTCTGGCGGTGTGCTCGCGGCTGCGCTCTTCGCCCTCCTCGGTGACGCTGCTCCAGTTGGTGAGCGCGGCCGAACGCTCGGCCGAGCTGGTGCACTCATTGGCATTGCCGCCGTCTTCGGTCCCGCAACGGCCGCACTGGTCTCCAACTTCTTTGGTGTCAATGCAGTATTCCTTGGCGTTGCCGCCTTTATTGCAATTGGCCTTGCTGTCGTTCTGCCGTTCCTCCCCGAGACGCTGGTGGTCACACCAGCCACGCGCCCAACCGTTGGCGCGTGGCGCCGCATCCTGAGCGAGCCTCGCGTGCGCGTTGCCCTGCTCGCGATCTTCGGACTCGAGGCGGCTGTTGGCACAGTGACCGGCTTCATTAAAGATGGTCTCATTCAGCGGGCACTCGAAGAGGGACGCACGCAAGAGGCGGCGCTCCGATACGCAGCGGGGGCGAGTGGTGGACTCTTCACGATCTTCGGCATCATCGCGATTGCGCTGATGCTTAGTCGCACCTCCACGCGCGTCGACAAGCGCGGGCCGTTCGGTATCTCGCTCATTGGACTTGGCGCGCTGGTTGGTGCGCTCACCCTGCTTGCCATAAGCCCAACGATCACCATCGACCTGGTGGCGATGGTGCTCTACGGCATTGGCTACGGGCTGATCTTCCCAGCGGCGGCTGGCGCCATCGCCATTGCCAGTGCCCCCGAAGAGCGTGGCCGCGCAAACGGTGCGTTCAACGTCTCGTTCGACATTGGGATCTCGGCGGGGCCGATCCTCGGTGGCCTCGTTGCCACACTGGCGATCGGGGTGACCCCGTTCGCTGGCGGGCTCGCCCTCGTCCTACTCTCCCTCGCCCTTCTCCCCCTCGCCGCACGTGGCGCCACGCGAGGTATCGCGCGAGGCTGAGGCGGGAGTGGCTGATACACTCGCTCCCCTTGGGGCTATAGCTCAGTTGGTAGAGCGCTTGCATGGCATGCAAGAGGTCAAGGGTTCGAATCCCTTTAGCTCCACCAAGCCGCCGAATGGCGTGCTTCGGAAGGAGAGGAGCCCCACCCGTGGCCGAGCAAGACGAGCGACTCGAGCGGTACGACCCGACCGAGATTGAGCCGCGCTGGCAGCGCCGCTGGGAGGAGCTTGGACTCCACACCACCGACCTCACCAACACCAGCAAGCCGAACTACTACCTGCTCACGATGTGGCCCTACCCGTCGGGCGACCTACACATTGGCCACTGGTACGTAAAGACCCCGACCGACGTCATCGCGCGCTACAAGCGCATGCAGGGCTTCAACGTCTTCTACCCGGTCGGCTTCGATGCCTTCGGCCTCCCCGCCGAGAACGCCGCGATCAAGCGCAAGATCCATCCGCGCGAATGGACGGTCGCCAACATGGAGAAGATGCGCCTCCAGTTCCGCATGATGGGCGCCTCATTCGATTGGAACGCCGAGGTCGTCACCTGCGATCCGGTCTACTTCCGCTGGAACCAGTGGATCTTCCTGAAGTTTTACGAGAAGGGTGTCGCCTATCGCAAGCAGGCGCCGGTCGACTGGTGCCCATCGTGTCAAGTCACCCTCGCGCGCGAACAGGTTGAGGGTGTTGATCGCGTCTGCTGGCGCTGCTCCACCCAGGTCACCAAGCGCGACCTGACGCAGTGGTTCTTCAAGATCACCGATTACGCTGACGAACTTCTCTCGTTTGAGGGGCTGAGCTGGCCAGAGCCGATTCGTACGATGCAGACAAATTGGATCGGTCGCTCCGAGGGTGCCGAGGTTGACTTCACCGTTGCACCTGCGGCGCATCACACGGGCGGCGAGAAGTTGCGCATCTTCACCACGCGCCCCGACACGCTCTATGGCGCAACCTTCATGGTGCTCGCACCAGAGCATGAGCTTGTCGACACCATCACCACACCAGAGCAGCGCGCCGCAGTCACCGCCTACATCGAGGCAACGAAGCGCAAGACCGAAATTGACCGCCTCACCACCACAAAAGAGAAGAGCGGTGTGGCCACCGGTGCATTCGCCATCAATCCGGTGAACGGTGAGAAGGTTCCAGTCTGGATTGCCGACTACGTGCTCGCCGGTTACGGCACGGGCGCGATCATGGCGGTGCCAGCGCACGACGAGCGCGACTACGAATTCGCCCAGCAGTTCGGCCTGCCGATTGTTCCAGTAGTGGCGCCAGCAAACTTGGCTGCTACACCAAACGACGTACCGCTCCCGTACGTAGAGAAGGCAGAGGGTGCCGCCGTCGCCGTGAACAGCCCCGCCTGGAACGGCGCCGCCTGGCCTGAGTCGCTCACCAAGGCGATCGCCCATCTCGAGAGCAGTAAGAGCGGCGAGAAGAAGGTCACCTACCGCCTGCGCGACTGGCTGATCAGTCGCCAGCGCTATTGGGGCACACCGATCCCGATCATTCACTGCACCACCTGCGGCCCCGTTGGCGTGCCGGTGGAGCAGCTGCCAGTCACGTTGCCTGATGACGTCGACTTCAAGACGACCGGCGAGTCGCCACTGAAGACCGCCACCGCGTGGCTGAACGTGCCGTGCCCGAAGTGCGGCGGCCCTGGTCAGCGCGAGACCGACACGATGGACACCTTCGTCGATTCGTCGTGGTACTGGTATCGCTACCTCGCGCCAAAGAACGAACTTGGCCCAGTCGATCGCAAGCTCGTTGACACCTGGTGCCCAGTCGATCAGTACACCGGTGGTGCTGAACATGCGGTGATGCACCTGCTCTACTCGCGCTTCTTTACCAAGGCAATGCGCGACCTTGGGCTGATCGGCGAATCTGAGCCGTTCACGCGCCTCTTCAATCAGGGGCAGATCCTTGGCGCCGACGGCGAGCGCATGTCGAAGTCGCGCGGCAACGTGCAAGACCCCGACGAACTCGTCAGCCGACACGGCGCCGATGCGGTGCGCCTCTTCTTGATGTTCATGGGCCCATGGGATCAGGGTGGCGCCTGGTCGTCGAGCGGCATCAGCGGCATGGTGCGCTTCCTTGGCCGCATCTGGACACTCGCCCTCGACCCACACGGCAAGGAGCCGGGTGATCCGAACTCTGGCGTTCTCCCCGCGGGCCAAGATCAGGCCGCCGGCGAAGCCGCCGTTCGTCGCGCCGCGCACAAGGCGCTCGGCGGCGTGGGCACCGACATCGAGGCCTTCCGCTTCAACACCGCCGTTGCCAAGCTGATGGAGCTCGCCAACGCGCTCTTCCCGTATCGCGGCAGCCCTGTTGCTGGTACCGCGGCGTGGAACGAGGCGATTCACTACCTGCTCGCCGGCATCGCCCCGATGGCGCCACACCTCGCCGACGAGATGCACAGCCGCGTGCAGGCGGCCGCGGGCATCAGCGGCAGCGACCCGCGCTGGACCTCGATCCATCAGTGCGCATGGCCAACCGTGGACGCCAGCCTGCTCACCGAGAGCACCCGCGAACTGCCAGTGCAGGTCAACGGCAAGCTGCGCGACAAGCTCACCGTGAGCGCCACCGCAACCGAGGCCGAGATCGAAGCGCTCGCCCTCGCCTCACCAAAGGTGCAGCTCGCCCTCGAGGGGCGCGCGCCGAAGAAGGTGATCCACGCCGGCGGGCGTCTCGTCAATATCGTCGGCTAGCGAACAGCGCAGCCGCGCTGCGCAACCAGCAGTTACTGCGCGAGTAGCGCCAACATCGCCGCAACGTCAACGGTTGCGGTCATCACCGTTCCACCAGTTCCAGGGGTCAAGACGATGTCGCTCATTGGAAGCCCCGCAGTCGCATCAGAGCCTTCGATCTTTCCATCCTTGATCGCCGCTGCAAGCGCTTGGGCGAGCTCGTTGGAGATCGTTCCGGTGAGAGCGGCCGTCTTATCGGTGCCGATCACGGTTAGATCCGCAAACGAGGAGAAGGTGTCCGCTGTCATCGTGAAGCGCGTCCCTTCAGGGAGAACGATCGTGCCCGACTCGGCACCGGCCATCAGGCCGTTGATGTCGTCAATACCGAAGCCGCCAAACTCAAAGACAAGATTGGTCGCCATCAGGTTGCCACCACCTACCGAGGCAGGGAGTGTTGGAAGGGTGAGCTTCGCGCCGTCGGCACGGATCTCAACGATCGCGCCCTCAAGGCCCGCGGCCTGAAGCTGCTCGGTTGCGAGCTTGTTGATGGCAGGGGTGACGACAAGGACCCAGGCGCCAACCAGCAGGCCAGCAATCACGCCAAGGGCGATGAGGAACTTGCGGGTCTTGCTCATCTTCTTCTTCTTTGGCTGTGTCTCTCCGTCGACGGTTTCCTGGGCCACGATGCACCTCAAGCTGGCGGGCTGAACCAGATTCCCTGGTTGACAGTTGGCACACTGTACGCGAGAGCCGCGCTGAGGAGTACCCTTGGCGCAACGCGGCGGCCTGCCGCTGGGGTTAAGGAGGGTTCATCGTGGGTGAGGTCAAGATTGGCGCGCTGGTATGGCCACAGTTCACCGAGTGGAAGTCGGTCAAGTCGATGGGCGTTACCGCCGATCGCGTCGGCTTCGACACCCTTTGGACCTGGGACCACATGTACCCGATCATCGGCAACCCGAATGGCCCCATGTTCGAAGGCTGGTCGACGCTTGTCTCGTGGGCCGAGAACACCTCGAAGATTCGCATCGGCCTGATGGTCGGCGCGAACACCTTCCGTGAGCCAACCCTTACGGCGAAGCTCGCCACCACCCTCGACCACATCTCCAACGGCCGCGCCATCCTTGGTGTGGGTGCCGCCTGGTTCGAAGAGGAGCACGAGCACTTCGGCCTGAACTTCGGTGATGGCTTCCCTGAGCGACTGCGCTGGCTCGGCGAGGCCCTGCCGATCATGCGCGGCATGCTCGACGGCACCGAACCGACCGCCACCGGCCCGCGCTACAAGGCGAAGACGGTGCGCAACCTTCCTGCCCCCATTCAGAAGCACCTGCCGATCCTGATCGGCGGCGGCGGCGAGCAGGTCACGCTAAAACTCGTTGCCAAGTACGGCGACGCTAACAACGTGAGCGGCACCCCTGAGCAGGTCGCACACAAAGAAGAGGTGCTGCTGAAGCACTGCGAGGCGATTGGCCGCGATCCCGGCACGATCGACCGCACCATTGGCATTGGCAACGTGGTGATTCGCAACGATGCCGCCGAGGCCCTGCGCATCCACAAGACCCAATTCGCCGCCAACGGCATCGAGCCAGCCTGGGAGAACCAGCCGGTAGGCACCGTTGATCAGATCGTGGAGCACCTCGCTCCGTACGTGAAGATCGGCTACCGCCACCTGATCGCCGGCTTCTCTACCCCACACGATGAGGAGTCAATGATCCGCTTCGCCGAAGAGGTGCTGCCGAAGCTCAAGCAGATCTAGCCGCGGGCCACACCGCATTGGCGCGGTACGTGCGTAATACCTCGCGGAACGCACGATGCATTCGTGTTGCACCGATATCGATGGCCGGCGCTGATCATTGGCTCCGTACTCGCAGTCGCCCTGATCTTCAACTTCTCTGCGGAGCCGGATTTCACGGTGGCGGCGACCCCAACAGAGTCAACAGGGGTACCGCAAGAGTCATTTCAAACCTCTGAACTTCGCGTTGAGGTAAGCGGGGCAGTCCGTTCTCCTGGCGTCTACGCGCTACCCGCCGGATCTCGGCTGATTGATGCCATTACGGCCGCTGGTGGGTGGGGGGAACGCATTGATCCGCTCCGCATTGAGATCTGCCTCAATCTCGCTGCACCGCTCACTGACGGCTCTGCAATTCGCATCCCATCGCGAGATGACCGCTTCATGCTCGGCGTGCAGGGGATACTCTGCGGAACGCTCTACGCCGCCCCTGGGGACATCGCGGCGGCTGACGTAGCGGGCTCAGTCGCTACAACTGCTACAGGTGGAAAGGTTGACCTAAATACCGCGAGTGCAGAGCAGCTCGACACGCTGCCAGGCATTGGCCCTGCTACGGCGGCAAAGATCATTGCCGCGCGCAAAGATGCGCCATTTCTGATCGTTGACGATCTCCGCACGCGAGGGATCATCAGCGATCGAGTTCTCCAGCAGATCCGCCCGCTCGTAACACCGTGAGCAAATGGCGCCGCGGGGCGCCACGACTCGGGGGGCGCGCTGGGTGGGCCGCCATCGCAGCAGTGGCGACCGCTCAGCTCTCGTTGCTGCCCATCCCCGCCACGACCCTACGCGCTGGCGCACCTACCCTTGCGCTCGGCGCACTTGTCTTACTAGCGCCGCTGGCACGAAGCGCGCATCTCAGAGTGAACGACCTAATCCGTGCGGCGCTCCTAGGCGTTCTACTCATCAGTGCGCGCATAGCACTACTTGGCCCGCCCATCCCTCTCGCAGATGGTGCAGCGGCCCTCGTGCCAACAGGCGAGGTTCATGGACAAGTCGCGGCGCTCCTTGCCCCACTTCGTGGGGCACAACGATTCATCATCGAAGTTGATGGGTTGCGCATTCAGGTGGAGGCGCCGCCAAATCCAAGTGTGCGTACCGGCGACACCCTGCTCACGACACTTGCGCAGCGGTCCGTAACGCCCGATGCTCAAGAGCGACTGCGCATCCGGGGCATTTCAGCGACAGCGCGAACGCGAAGTGTGCAGATCGTCTCCCGAGGTAGTCCGCTTGAGTCACTTCGGGCGGCCCTCGGCGACGCCATTGAACGCGTGCTTCCAGCACCAGCTGGTGGGCTTGCCGCGGCAATCGTGATCGGCTTGCGGGAGCGAGTCGACGAACGTCTCGCGGCAGACTTTACGGCGACGGGCCTCGGACACGTTGTTGCGCTCTCTGGCTGGAATGTCGCGATCACCATGGCCGTGGCTGATCGATTTGCGAAACGGCTCCCTACCAAACGGCGTCGCCCTCTGCTGATTGCTGTAGCAATTGGCTATGGTCTCTTCGCCGGCGCGAGCGCCAGCGTCATCCGCGCCAGCTTTATGGCTGCCGCGGCGCTGATCGGTGCGGCTTCTGGTCGACCTGGCTCCGGGGCGGTTGCGCTGTCACACGCCGTTCTCGCCCTGATGGTGCTTGATCCCGCGATTGCGGCTGACCCTGGCTTTCGCCTCTCGGCACTAGCGACTGCTGGGCTGCTGGCAAAGAGCCAGCGCTGGTCCGAGTGGGCCACAGCGTTTGGCGAGAGGCTCCCCAAGCACCTCCGCACAGGTTGGTCCTTTATCGGCGGCGATGTTGCCGTGAGCCTCGCCGCCCAGGCGGCAACGCTTGGGCTCGTCATTGCCCTCTTTGGGCGAGTTGCGGTTTGGTCTATTCCTCTGACGCTCTTGATCGCCCCTCTTATTGCCCCGGCCACCGCCGCCGCGATTCTCGCCACGATTGCTGGTGGGCTAGTGCGCATGCTGCCGCCCCAACTCGTAATCGTGCCGAGCCTGCTGGCTCTTCCGGCAACGGCGCTCTTCAGTGCTGCCGCGTGGATCGCCCAGGTCGGCGCACACCTACCCGCTGGCGGCATCGAGGTGCCTCGTGGGGCCACGCTCAGTATTGGACTCGCCCTCAGCGCGGCTGGTGTTTGGCTTCTCCTGCGAGATGAGCCGCAAAGCAACCTAAAGCAAGCGGATGGTAACTCGGGATCATCCAGTGCGGCAGCAGAGCGGCTGGCGTTTGGCATCGCGCTGTTGATCGCAGTGAGTGCGCTCACCTCACTTGGCAGCGCTGCACCGCGAGGATCCCTACGAATCACCGTGCTTGATGTTGGGCAAGGCGATGCAATCCTTGTTGAGGTATCTGGCCGTCGCATGTTGATTGACGGCGGTCCTGACCCTTCGCGCCTTAGCGCTGAGTTAGATCGCATCATCCCGGCTTGGGATCGTCGAATTGATCTGCTTGTGGCTAGCCACCCACATGAGGACCACCTCGCCGGACTCCCAAAACTTTTAGACCGATATCGCATTGCCTCGGTCATCGGTTCAGAAGACCGCGGCGGGGGGCCAGCTGCATCAAGTTGGAGAGAAATCTTGCATCGGAGTCGTATCTCGTACCACCAGGTCTTTACTGGCGAGAGGTTCCAGCTTGGAGCTGCGCGGTTAAGTGTCCTTTGGCCAGATAAAACGTACCTGTCGTTGCCGCCTGGCAACGATGGTCGCGCGCTCAATGATCGATCAATCGTCTTGCGACTTGACGTTCCAGGCTTTAGTGCGCTGTTCACAGGAGATATCGAAAGCGACATTGACGCGCGCATCATCCACAACATCACTACCCCCGTTGACCTTCTGAAATCGCCGCATCACGGAAGTAAGGCGTCGGCGAGCAGGGCACTACTGAGCGTGCTTAATCCACGGGTTGCTGTCGTATCCGTTGGAGCAAAGAACTCCTATGGCCACCCCTCTACTGAGACTCTTCAACGCCTTGGGGAGCACGGTGCCGTAGTTGAGCGAACAGACCTCAACGGCACTGCGACCATCACCGTGCCGTTGCGACGCCCAGATCGCATCGTTGTTCGGAGTGGTGTCGGCGAACGCCTTGCCCCTGCGCGTTCTGCCATTGGTCGTCGCGCTCCAAGTGCAGCAGCCGCCGATGCCCTGTGGCCGACCCGCCTCGCATCGGTTGGCGTGGCGGGTGAAGGCTCAGGCTGCCCCATCCCACGCGCTAGGATCCGCCCATGGGAACGGCACCGATCCTCCTAGCCTGGGGCGACGACCTCCTCCTCATCGAGGAGGCGGTGGCGGCGCTGGGCGTCCGCATGGCTGCCGAGGACCCTATGGGAGGAGGGCTCCCCGAGAAGGTGCGACTCAAGGCTGAGGGGCGCGGCTCTGGCGACGGGGCCGAAGTGCTCGGCGAGCTACGCCGCCGGCTCGGCACGGGCGGCCTCTTCGGGGGCGGCTCACTGATGGTCGTGGCTGGCGCTGGTCGGCTCGGGCGCACCAAGGATCTGCGCGCCAACCTCACCGACACCCTCGCCAACATGGCGCCAGGTAACGGTGTCGTCTTCGTCGATCAACGCGCGCGCCGACCGAACCTCAAGGGAGCGCGTCCCGACGGGCCTGGCGAACTTGGGCTGTTGGTGCAGGATCGCGGCGGCAGTGTGGTGCTCTGCGCATCGCCTGGACCGGGTGAGCTGGCATCGTGGCTGCTCGCGCGCGCGAAGAGTGCCGGCCGCGAGATCGCAGGCGATGCGGCGAAGTCAATTGCCGAGCGGCTTGGAGCCGAGGTGCGCGAGCCCGACCTTGATCGCAGCGGCATTCGCATGACGGCGGTCGTGGAGCTTGAGAAGTTGATTCTGGCGATTCCCACCGGGCCGATCTCACTTCGTGCCGTTGACGCACTCGTTGCCGATCGCGGCGTTGGCTCACTCTTTGCCTTCGCCGACGCAATCGTCTCACGCAGCGGCACGCTTGTCTCAAAGCACCTGCTACGTGCTGTCAGTGAGCCAGGGCCAATGGTGGTGGCAACGCTGCATCGCAAAATGCGTGACCTCGCGCAGATTCATGGCGCAACCGTTGTTGAGGGTGTGTCAGTAGCCACCGCAGCGCGAACGATTGGCATGCATGAGTTCCCCGCCGGCAAGCTTGCCGAGGCGGCACGTAAGTGGAGCAGCGCAGAGATCGCCGACGCGATCAACGGCCTTGTTGAGTTGGATGCGATTAGTAAGGGTGACGGCGAGCGAGCCTGGGGCCCGGCGCTGACTCGCTGGAGCGCTGCGCGCATTCGCTAACGCAGCGCTCCGAGCGCGTCGAATATCAGCCTTCGCGCTGCTCTGGAACTCCTTGCAAGAGATACCAACCTACGAGCATCGTCACGAGTAGAGTCAGCAGGCCAATAGCGTATGCCAGATTGCCCAACGACTCATGCAAAAGGAATAGCGTTGCGCCATACAGAAGTCCACCAAGTACCTGGGAGCCCTTGCCCACGAGGCCGTAGAGGCCGTAGAACTCACCCAGCTGCTTTGGTGGCGAGAGTCGATACATAAGGATTCGGTCAGCGCCCGAGAGGCCGCCGAAGCCGAAGCCGAGAATTACACCCGCGACAATGAACATGATCTGGCCGACGGTAAACCCGGCGACAGCCTCTCCCGTGAAGAAGAGTGAGATCGACCCAATCACCAGGGCGACAGACCAAAGGGCTAACACCTTGTTGAGTGAGGCCTTGGGTCCGTGGCTATCGGTGCGACGGCCCCAAAACAAACCGCCTACTACAGCCGTGGTCGCGAGCGCTACAAGTACCACACTTGCCATGCCCACCGTAAATCCGACAGCAGATACTGCAAACACGGTCATAATTGAAATCACTGTATTTTGCGCATCTGTATAGAAAAATCGGGCGGTTAGGAATCTGCGAAGCCCAGGCACCTTTTTGAGTTCACGAATAGTGTCAAGGGTTGCCAAGAGTGAATTCTTCTTCGTCGCCCGGCCAGCTGGCTCTGGCACTTCTTTAATGAAGACAAACATTGGGATTGCCAAGATCCCGAAGAGTACTGGGGCAAGCTTAAAGATGTTTGATAGGAAGGTGTAGTACTCGGTATCCGAAGGAACATCCGGGAGTGATCCTGCCATCACAAGAATGATGACGCCAATCAAAATTGTTCCCAAATACCCGAGGCCGTTTCCTAGACCCGATACCCAACCGCGATTCTCTGGCGTACTGACCAACTTAATGGTTGCGTCATAGTAGACCAACGAGGCCTGGTAGCCAAAGTTGGCTAAGCAGAACAGTACGACGCCAATTTGGACCGGAGCATCCGGGATGAAGAAAGCGGGGACAATTGCCATCAGGGTAAAGAAGAGCAAATATGGAAGCCGCTTACCTGCTCGATCAGATACCGCGCCGATCGCAGGAGAGATCAGTGCGTTGAAGCCGACTGAAATGGCAATTGCGATCTGGAACCAAAGCCCGCCATCGGCTTCCCCGAGTTGGCGTGTGAGGTAGAGGCCGATCGCATACGAAAAGATTCCGTACGACCAGATGGTGTTAGCCAAGTCGTAGAGGGTCCACGAGGCGATCCAGGTCGCCGGAACGGTGATCTTGACGCCGCCGGCGGCGTTCCGTGTCGCCATGTTTGTCCTCCCAATCCCGAATCCGCAGCGCGGGCACGCTGTCGGTTCGGTCAGGAGACATGATGAGGGTTCAGGGGGCGTTATGCCCCTCTAGGCGCGCACAGTGCGCCGTGAATTGGCGCGGCTGGGAGGCTACGATGCAGGCATGCCACCCGCACGAAAACGGCCAGTTTCCGCACGAAGTAGCCCGGCGCAGACCTGGGTGAAGCGGCTGAAGAAGGGTCGCCCTGGGCTCGTCGAGGACGCCCTATCGGGCCTCGCCACCCTCTATGGTACTCCGGTCTGGAAGCCACGGATGGACCCGATCAGTGAGCTCGTCACCACGATCCTGAGCCAGAACACCAGCGACACCAATGCGGAACGTGCTTTTACGGCGCTCCGCGCCCGCTACCCAAATTGGGCGGCGGTTGAGGCAGCACCGGTGCGCTCTATTGCGGCGGTCATCAAGAGTGGCGGGCTTGCCGCGCAGAAGGCGCCGCGCATCAAGGCGGCACTCCGCGCTACGCGCGAACAGAGCGGCTCGTATGACCTGACATTTCTTACGGCAATGGAGCCGCTGGCGGCGCGTGACTGGCTCACCGCCATTCCGGGGATCGGACCGAAGACCGCTTCGATCGTGATGCTCTTCTGTTTTGGCGTGCCACTGATGCCGGTCGACACACATGTGGAGCGCGTCTCAAAGCGGATCGGCCTTCTGCCACCAAAGGCGAGTCTGCAGTTCGCTCATGACGCCTGGTTCGATCTAGTAGAGCCGTCGCGCATGTACGAGGCACACGTTGCGCTGATTCGTCACGGCCGCGGCCACTGCGATGCGCTCCGTCCAGATTGCGAGCGCTGTCCGATTCGCGTGCGTTGTCGCTACGTTGAAAAGCGCGCACCGTAGCGCGTTGTGTTTTCTAGCGCGCGTCGCTGCGGTGTGCGCTCACTTGTGACCAGGGTGTGCTCCTAAAGTCGAGGCCGCCGGGCTCGCCCGATGTGCGCGATCCAAGGCCGAGGACTTCAACTGCAGCGCCGGTTGGCAGCGCAAGTCGCGGGCCACCGTTTGGCAACGCCGCATCGGCAAGGTCGGCGAGTCGCTCATCGTTGCCGCCAGTCGCGTGCGCCAGAATGCTCCACGCGCCGAGCGCGCCGATGCCATCAATCACGCGAATAGCGTGGCCGCCGCAGGTGCACGAGGCGGCGCGCCGACCGAGCGCCATCGCTGACGCCGAGTCGGCAAGGATCGTGAGATGCGGCAGCGTGAGGGCATTCGTGAGTTCACGTACCCGCTCTGGTTGATCAAGGAGTCTCGTAGCATCGCCACCGCATAAGAAGAGCGTTGTTGGCTCAGTTGACTCCTGCGGCAGATGACTGATGAGGGTCGCCTCACGACCAACGGCGGCGAGGAGCTGCTGGAGGGAGCGCGCCTGCCGATCGTCGTCTGAGGCAATGGAGGCGAGCAGCAGGGGGCCAGGTTGTGCGGCGAGCCAGTGCAGCGCCTCGGGCCATGCCTGGGCTGAGCGTCCGAGTCCGCCGCCAGAGAGGTAGAGGGTTGCCATGCCTTGATCGTACTGGGCTGCGCCATACTTACGGCATGACGGCAGAAACGGCTCCAGGGAGAATCGTCCTGATCGGCTCCGGTGAGATCGGCCCATCGATGGCGCCGCTACACCGCAGCCTGGTCGCCTCCCTGCCGAAGCGCAGCACCCCGTCGTCACTCGTTGCCCTCGACGGGAGTTACGACTTTCAAACGAACCGTGCCGAGATGGGCGAGAAGATCGCCGTCTTCTTCCGCTCGAAGGTCGGCATCCCGACGACGGTGATTGGTCTCCCAGAGACTGATCGGGCCGGCGCCGATCTTGCCCCGTCGGCCCTCGCCCCAACGATCGCCGGTCTGAACGCGGCTGACCTGATCTTCCTGGGACCAGGCTCCCCTTCGCGCGCCCTGCGTCGTTGGGGCGGCACGCCGATCGTTGAGCAACTCGTCGCTCGCATTCAGAGCGACGCCACGCTGATCGCATCGTCGGCTGCGGCAGCCGCATCAGGGCGATTCACGATCCCGGTCTATGAGATCTACAAGGCGGGAACGAACCCGGTCTGGCTTGATGGCCTCGACATCATCGGCGCGCTCACGGGTCTTGCTGTTGCGATCGTTCCTCACTGGAACAACAGCGAGGGCGCCACGCACGACACCTCGCGCTGCTTCATCGGCGAAGGCCGCCTGCAGCAGTTGGAGCGCGCGCTCCCTGATGGCGCTGCCATCCTTGGCATCGACGAGCACTCCGCCCTCACCATCGACCTTGGTGCGAACAGCGTCACCGTTGGCGGCAAAGGCGCGGTGACCATTCGCATTCCAGGGATTGGCGAAACAGCAATGCACGGCGGCGCAACAGAGTCCCTGGCAACGTTTGTCGCACGATTTGGTGCCGCAGCCGGCGCACCGCGCGCCGCCATCTCGACGACCGAAGTGCCTCTCCCCGTGCCCACAACGAGCCCTGGGGTGGATGTGAGCATCGCCGTGGAACAGCTAATCGCGCTCCGTGCAGCCGCGCGCGCCGAGCACCGATTCAGTGATGCAGACGCACTCCGCGCAGCGATTGAAGCACTTGGTGTGGAGCTGATCGACGAGCCGACCGGAGCGCGCTGGAGTCTTCGCGCTTAACGAGGGAAGCGGGCGCTGATCGCTCCCATGCGGCGCAGGAGGAAGCTCGGCATCAGGCTCAAGAATCGTGCTGAGAGTGCATTCATCCATCCCGGCACCACAAGCGCACGTCCATCACGGAGCGCCTCAAGGGCAACACGGGCAACAGTGTCCGCAGAGGTCAGCAAGAAGCTCGGCAGGCCTGAGCTCTGGCTCAGCCCCGCGCGATCTTGCCATCCTGTTGGCGTAACCCCTGGAGCGACGCAGGTGACGCGGACGCCGAACGGTTTCGCCTCTTCATGCAACGCAAGGGTGAAGTGCCGCACGTAGGCTTTCGTCGCAGCGTAGGTGGTGAATCCAGGAAACGGAATGAACGATGCAAGTGAGGAAACATTCAGAATTCCGCCGCGCTTTCGTGGCGCCATGGCAACGAGTGCCGCGCGTGAAAGGAGCGTCAGTGCGGTGACATTCACTGCGATCTCATTCGCTTCGCCAGCGCCATCGAGCTCCGTGATCTTGCGGAACCGTCCGTAGCCTGCGTTGTTCACTAAAATCTCAATCGGTCGAGCTTCATCGGCGATGCGTGCTTCGACCTTCGCCACGTCGACACCTTGCGAGAGGTCGGCAACGATCGTCTCACTCGCGGCGCCGGCTACGGCAGCTAGAGCGGCGACGCGCGCCAGCTCATCTCCGCGGCGTGCCACGAGCACGAGATCATGACCACTCGATGCCAGACGCAGGGCGATGCGCTCGCCAATGCCCGACGAGGCTCCCGTAATCAGCGCAATTGGACGTGCCATGAGAGGAGTATGCTCTGGGCATGGAACTTCTGCTGGGAATCGTTCTGCGCACCACTGCCGTCTACTTTTTCCTTCTCGTCGGCTTGCGCCTGCTTGG
Source organism: Candidatus Limnocylindrus sp. (assembly GCF_040397215.1). Lineage (NCBI taxonomy): Bacteria > Bacillati > Chloroflexota > Candidatus Limnocylindria > Candidatus Limnocylindrales > Candidatus Limnocylindraceae > Candidatus Limnocylindrus > Candidatus Limnocylindrus sp. The sequence goes on along the minus strand of NZ_JBBAWK010000003.1, from coordinate 97,150 downwards.
CCGCGGCGAAGCGGCACAGCTCCGCACGATCGACTTAGTTCTGCTTCTTGTGTTGGCTAATTCTCTGCAGAACGCTATGGTCGGCGCCGACACGAGTTTGCTGGGCGGCATCGTCGCCGCGGCAACACTCCTAATCCTTGCCCGCCTTCTCCATATTCTTGAGATGCGCTTCCCCCGGTTACGTCGCGGTATTGAGGGTGAGCCAATCCTTCTGGCACGCAACGGACGCGCGCTGCGCAGTGGCCTTGCGCTTGCGAATATGAACACCGACGACCTTGCCCTCGCGGCGCGGCGCGTTGGCATCGGCGACATTACGCAGATCAAGTTGGCGATCCTTGAGGCCGATGGTGAGGTCAGCGTCATTGGTGGTCAGTCGAGCAAAGCGCCCGCACGGCGCACGAGCCGAACGCGCACCACAAAACGGGCTCGAAACTAGGCGTTGATCTGAGTTTGGTAGGGGGGCCTGGAATCGAACCAGGGACCGCCGAGATATAAGCTCGGAGCTCTAACCAACTGAGCTACCCCCCCTTGGAGGACGTACCGCCATCGTGCCGTACCGCGTCAGTATGGGGTCAGAAGGGCGGGTCGCGCTACCTCACCACCAGGATGATCTCAAGCGCCTCACGCTGGTCGCCGAGCGTGCAGACCACGGTGATCACCGAACTCGCAGCCTTCGCCCCAGCGGGCCATGTGACCAAGGCGGTCCCACTCTCGGGAATCTCAAAAGGCTGTGGCGCCTCGCCTGTGCGCGCCGCAAGCGGCACGCCGAGCTCACACGCGGATCCGTAGGCGGCACTGATTTCGAGGCTGACATCGGCACCGCGCTTCACCGCCGCCAGCGGCGCTACAGAGAGTGCCAGCGGAACACTCGCATCGGGTGTTGGTGAGGCGATGGGCGTCGGCTCTGGGGTCGGGTCCGACGACGGTCGCGAGCCACCGTTGCTCGGGGCGCACTGCTGAACGATGAGGCCAAGGGCGAGCAGCGCGAGAAAGATGGTGCCGCAACCAACCCCTCCGCCACTCGGCGTCTGCGCGCCAGAATCTACATCGCCGGCGCCTGAATTTTCGGTATAGGAGACGCCGGTCCCAGGAACGCCAATTGTGCGGCGGATGCCGCGTCGGCCAACGGTGACACGGGCGCCGCGAACGCCACCCGAGAGCGAGAGCCCGCCCTTACTAAGGTTGACGCTCAGTCCAGGGGCAATGCGGATGCGTCGAAAGAGGCGGAATCCCATAGGCGCATCCTGACACGCTCCTCACGCAGATGTGAGGCGTTGTTCAAGAAGGCGAAAGGGCGAGCCCAAATGCGCAGCAGGCAAGACCGAGCGCACTGATCTCCCAGCCGCGCCGACGGGTTTGCACTCCGGGCTGCCACCCGAGCGCCAGGCCGATGAGCAACAGCGCTCCGCCAATCACTTGCGAAGAAAGTAGCGCAGCCCCACTCAGGCTGATGGTGAGCCATGCGACAAGATGCAGCACCGCCGCAGCGGCACGTGCCGCTCGCTCACCAATACGCACCACAACACTGCGCATGCCCGCGGCAGCATCAAGGCTGAAGTCGGCGAGCGCGTTCTGTAGTGCCAACGCACTTCCGCCAGGAATCGCTGCGGCGCTGAGTAGAAGAATGTGCAGCGAGGGTTCGCGGCTGGCGGCACTCCAGGCGAAGAGCGGAATGAGAGAAACGCCAAGGGCGAAAGGGAGGAACGAGGCCCAGGTCCGCTTGATCCCTATGTCGTAGAGGTAGCCCAGCGTTGCGCCAAGCGCCGCAATCTGCAGGCTGAGCGCCCCCAGCATGCTCGCCGCGCCGAGGCCGATCGCAGCCCCAGTTGCGATCACGGTTCGCGCCGTGCGCTCACTCACCTCGCCCGTTGCGATCGGCTTCTCCACTCGTCCGCGATCCGTACCGCGATCCAGGAGGTCGTTGAGGGCCCCAATTGATGTGTGGACGCCAAGCATCGTGATTGCTGCCAGGGCAGCTTGGTCCACCCTTCCACCGGCTACAAGGGTGAGGCCCGCTGCCACGACCGCATTCAGTGTCGTCGGGAGCGGGTGCGCCAAACGAATTAACGCGGGAAGGCTGTTCATAGAGCGAGCCTACCCTGAGAGGGGTAGGATTGCGAACATGGCACCTACCCCCGCAATCGTCGTCACGGACCTCGTCAAGCGCTACAAGGGCGCGGACCGCAATGCCGTTGATGGCGTCACCTTCTCTGTTGAGCAGGGCTCCCTCTTTGCCCTCCTTGGGCCAAATGGCGCGGGTAAAACCACCACGATCAGCATCCTTACGACCACACTCGCCGCAACCTCAGGGAGCGTGCAGATTGCAGGCGCCGACTTGGCGCAGGACCAGTCAGAGGTGCGCCGCCGCGTCGGCATCATCTTCCAGAAGCCATCCCTCGATCGCGCCTTAACCGGCGAGGAGAACTGCCGCTTCCATGCTGCCCTCTACGGCGCCTACGCCTATCGCCCATCGTTCTCGCTCATGCCGCAGGAGTACCGCGACCGCGTTGTTGAGCTGGGCGCACTTGTTGGCCTTGACCGCGACGATCTCTTTAAAAAGATCTCCAAGTATTCCGGCGGCATGCGTCGCAAGCTTGAGATCGCCCGTTCTCTGCTGCACAAGCCGCAGGTGCTCTTCCTTGACGAGCCGACCGTTGGCCTCGATCCAGAGTCGCGTCGCTCGGTGGCCGGCTACCTCGACGCGATCCGTCGCAGTGAAGGAACGACGATGGTCCTTACGACGCACTACCTCGACGAGGTGGAGATCGCCGATCAGGTCTGCATCATCGATCGCGGCAAGATTGTGGCGAACGGCACGCCGGCTGAGCTGCGCGTTGGCACTGGCGTTACTCGCGTTGAACTTGAGGCGGCGGATCGTGTCGCCCTCGGCGCAGAGATCGAACGGCTCGGCCACACGCCGCAGGTAATCTCTGCCGGATTCGCCGTTGAGGTGAAGGGTGCGGAGCCAGCCCACACGCTCTTGCGTGACCTGAAGACGCCGCTTACCCGCTTCGAAGTGCGCAGCCCGAGCCTTGAAGATGCCTACCTGAAGATCGTTGCCGCAACCGCCGATGATCGCGAAGAGTCGCCGCTCGACGATGCGCCGCGACGTGGGTTCCGCCGATGAGCACGCCGAACACCTACTCGACCACGATGCGGTTCAGCCTGCGCCGTGAGGCGGCAGCTGCGGCGGCCATCGCCGCTCGCGATGTCACCAAGCTGCTGCGCGATCCGATCCGCCTCGTTGGCGGACTGGTCTTCCCCGCCCTCTTTATTGGCGTACTTGGTGGAGCCTTCGCCTCAAACTTCCAGTCGCCGGGTATCGACCTGCTCCCATTCATCTTTGCGGGGCAGCTGGCGCAGGGTGTCTGGCAGTCATCGGCGCTCGGGCTCGTCTCCATCCTTGAGGATCGCGAGAACGACTTCAGCCAGGAGATCTTCGTTGCGCCGATCGGACGACGCACGATCCTTGCCGGCAAGATTCTCGGCGAGTCGCTCGTCGCCTTCCCGCAGGCCTTCACCGTTATGGCTTTCGGCATCGTGCTCGGCATCCCGCTCACGCTGGCGCAGGTCTTCGCGATCATCCCTGCCCTCATCCTGGTCGCCATCTTCGGCGCCTCGTTTGGGGCACTGATCGTCAGCCTGCTGCCAAATCAGCGCTCAGCGAACCTGCTCTTCCCGTTCATCTTCCTGCCTCAGTTCTTCCTCGCCGGTGCCTTCAACCCGATCCGCAACCTGCCCTGGTACCTCGACATCGTCAGCCACATCGCGCCGCTGCGCTACGCCGTCGATCTCATTCGTGGTGCCTATTACGGATACCCGAATCCGGCGGTGCTCGGTGACCCAACGTGGACGGTTGGTGTCATCGCAATCTCGACCGTCGTCATGCTCTCTGTGGGCACCTTCCTCTTCGTACGCAGCGAGCGCAACCGCTAAGCGCTCTTCCGCGCTACGCCTTGTCGGGGAAGTGGCAGGCGACCTGGTGGCCCGTTGAGACCTGCACCAGCTGCGGCGATTCCGTGTTGCAGCGCTCCGGGTTGCCGAGCTTCTCCTTCAGCCAGCAGCGCGTCTGGAAGGCGCAACCGCTCGGCGGATTCGTTGGCGACGGCACGTCACCCTTCAAGATGATGCGCTTGCGCCTCTTCTCGATGGCTGGATCAGGAATCGGCACCGCCGAAAGTAGTGCAATCGAATACGGGTGCACCGGCGAGCTATTCAACTCGGCCGAAGGCGCAACCTCAACGATCTTTCCCAAATACATCACCGCGGTGCGGTCGCTGATGTGGCGCACCACCGAGAGGTCATGTGCAATGAAGAGGTAGGCGAGCCCAAGGCGCTGGCGCAGCTCGGCAAGCAGGTTGAGGATCTGGGCCTGCACGCTCACGTCGAGCGCACTGACCGGCTCGTCGGCCACAACCAGGTCTGGGTTGAGGGCGAGCGCACGTGCCACACCGATGCGCTGGCGTTGCCCACCAGAGAACTCATGGGGGTAGCGCTCGGCGAAGCGCGGATCGAGTCCGACGAGTTCGAGGAGCTCGGAGACACGACCGCTTCGTTCTGCGCTAGTGCCAACGTTGTAGATGTCGGCTGGCTCGCGCAGGATCGCGCCAACGGTCATGCGGGGGTTCAGCGAGGCATATGGATCCTGGAAGATCATCTGCACGCGGCGTCGAAGGTCGTGTAGCTCTCTCCCCTCGGCAGTCGCCAGATTGTGACCGTCAAAGTTGATCGTGCCTGCGCTCGGCTTCACGACGCGGGTGATCGCACGTGCGACCGTGCTCTTGCCGCAGCCCGACTCGCCAACAAGGCCGAGGATCTCCCCCTTCGCTACTTCAAACGAGACGCCATCAACCGCGCGCACTTCGGCGACGGTGCGCTCGCGCACCAGGCCTTCGCGGATTGGAAATCGCACCGCGAGGTCTTTGACTGTTAGTAGTGGCTCGCCGCTCATCGGGTGGCTCCTCCTGTGCGTGGCAGTGGGCGCCCTTCGGCAACCTCTGCAGGGGCGACTGGGTTAAAGCAGGCCGCCACGTGCGTTGCGGTTGGGCCATTCGTCACGATTGGGCCCTTGCCGCCATCAATCGGCGACAGGGCAGGCGTCTCGGTCGCGCAGCGCTCGGTGCGCCAGGCGCAGCGCGCGTAGAACGAACAGCCCACTGGCGCATCAATAAGATCCGGGGGTCGACCTTCGATGGGCACCAGCTTGCCGCCCGTCTCGCCGTCGAGACGCGGGATGGAGCGCAACAGGCCAACGGTGTACGGATGGCGTGGGTTGGCGAAGAGGTCGTCGGTGGTGCCTGATTCAATCACCGCACCTGCGTACATCACGTTGATGCGATCGGCCATGCCGGCGAGGACGCCAAGGTCGTGCGTCACCAGGATCGTGGCGGTACCGCGCTCCTCGGTGAGGCGGCGGAGCAGGTCGAGCACCTGCGCCTGGATGGTGACGTCGAGCGCCGTGGTTGGCTCGTCGGCAATGAGCACGCGGGGCTCAAGGGCGAGGGCCATGGCAATCATTACGCGCTGCCGCATGCCACCAGAGAACTCGTGTGGGTAGCTACGGAGTCGTGACTCTGGATTGGCAACGCCAACCGCGGTGAGCAGCTCAATAGCGCGAGTCCGCGCCGCCTCCTTCGTGACCTCGCGGTGGGCCTGAATCGTTTCGATCAACTGCTCCTCAATGCGGAGCACCGGGTTGAGCGAGGTCATTGGGTCTTGGAAGATCATGGCGATCTCGCTGCCACGCACCTGGCGCAGCTCCTCCTCCTTGAGGGTGGTGAGCTCACGCCCGTCGAGCTTGACGCTCCCACCTTCGACGCGGCCAGCAGGCTTCGGCAGCAGGCCAACGATCGCCAAATTCGTGACGCTCTTGCCGCAGCCAGACTCACCCGCCACGCCAAGCGTTTCACCCGCCGCGAGGTCAAACGAGACACCGTTCACGGCATGCACCGCACCGTCATGCGTGCGGAAGCGCACCACGAGGTCACGAACCTCGAGCAGGTGTTGGTCGCTCATCGCTTCAACTTCGGGTCAAGCGACTCGCGCAGCCCGTCTCCGAGAAGATTAAATCCGATCGCCGAGATGACGATTGCACCACCAATAAAGACCACGATGTGTGGCGCGGTCTGCATGAAGCGCCGTGCGTCAACGAGCATCGTCCCCCACTCTGGTGTGCGCGGGTCAGCTGGTCCGAGGCCCAAGAAGCCGAGGCCAGCGATGTCAATGATGGCGGTGGCGAGCACCAGCGTCGCTTGCACGATGAGCGGGGTGAGCGCGTTCGGCAACATGTGTCGCACCAGGATGCGCATACGCGAGGCACCAATAGTTCGTGCAGCCACAACGTAGTCGGCCTCGCGAAGCGCCAGAAGTGAGCCGCGCAGCAGTCGTGCAAAGGTCGGCGCGTAGCTCACCGCAATGGCGAACATCAACTGCACCATGCCACGCCCAAGGGCAGTCACGATACCGATCGCCAGCAGGATGCTCGGGATCGAAAGAAAGACGTCGGTTAGGCGCATGATCACGCCATCGATGCGCCCGCCGAATCCGCCGGCAATGGCCCCAAGAACGCCACCGATTACGAGGGCCAGGACAACGGCACCAACGCCAACGAAGAGGCTGATCTGGGCCCCGTAGAGGACGCGCGAGAAGATGTCGCGCCCCAACAGGTCAGTGCCAAAGAGGTGTGTCAACGACGGCGCATCGAGGCTGCTCCCGTTCATGGCATATGGGTCAAACGGCGAAATGAACGGCGCAAGGACTGCTGCAAGGGCGAAGAGCACGATACAGACGAGCCCGACAAGTGCCGGGCGGTTGCGGCGCAGGCGGCGGGCGGCATCACCCCAGAGCCCACGCGAGGCTCGCGCGATCTGTGGGTCGACAAGGGCGGTGCGGAACATCATTGGTAGCGAATCTTTGGATTCAGCAGGGCGTAGCCCACATCGACGATCAGATTCACGACGAGGAAGATCACGGCAAACACCAGGATCGTCGATTGCACGATGGGATAGTCATGGTTCTCGATGGCGTCAACCACCCAGCGACCGACACCATTCCACACAAACACCGTCTCTGTGAGCACCGCACCGCCAAGGAGGCCGCCAATCTGTAGACCAACGACGGTGGTCACTGGGAGCCAGGCGTTGCGCATGACGTGACGGTTATCGACCGTCTTCTCCTTCAGACCCTTAGATCGTGCGGTGCGCACATAGTCCTCGTTCGCCACCTCGATCACGGAGGCGCGGGTGATGCGCGTGATGATCGCCAGAGGGATTGAGCCGAGGGCAATGGAGGGGAGGATGAGGTGGCGCACCACGTCGACAAAGAGATCGAGGCGCCCGGCCAACAGTGTGTCAATGAGCAAGATGCCCGAGGTGGCATCAAATCGTGCCCGCGCATCAATTCGACCCTGAGTTGGGAGCCAGCCCAAGATCACGCCAAAGATCACGACGAGCGCGAGGCCAAGCACAAAAACCGGGATGCTCACGCCGAAGAGGCTGACTCCGGTAATAAGGCCGTCGACCCAGCCGCCCACCTTGCGGGCTGCGAGGCGGCCGAGTGGAATCCCAACGCCGATCGAGAAGATCAGCGCCCCAATCGTGAGCTCAATCGTGCCTGGGAAGCGAGTCAGGAACTCACCCAAGAATGGCTGCGAGTTCACGACGCTGGAGCCGAGATCGCCAGAGAGCGACTTGAGCAGATACGAGATGTACTGCTGCCAGAGCGGCAGGTCGAGGCCCAGATTGACGCGGAGCGCGGCGCATGCCTCAGGGGTGCGGTGCTGCCCAAGGATGGCAACGCACGGGTCGCCGGGGAGGATGCGGATGTAGGCGAAGAGCAGAATGGAGAGCCCGATGAGCACGGGAATCGCGGCGATCAAGCGGCGAACGATGTATCTGCCCATCAGGGCATTCTAGGGGCGAAACGCCGTCGCCGCCCCCTCAGCCTCACGGCCAAGGGAGCGGCGACAGATGCTCTGGTTAGAGCGAGAAACGCACCGCCTGGGGCGGCGCGCTACTCAGTTACGGACGATCGAGCCAGACCAGGTTGAGCGGCTCGTTCAATCCTGCAGAGCCGATGAAGCCCTTCAGGTCAATCGAGGCAGCTGCCTGCGGCTTCGAGTTGGCGACTGGCACGGATGGCATGTCGGCACGGATCAAGTCCTGCGCCAGCTCCCACTGTGTCTTCGCATCAGCCTCGGTGCCTGCCGCAAGTGCGGCATTCATCGCGGCCTCGACTGCATCGTTCTTGTAGGCAAACTCGGTTGACGGAGCTCCATTGACATACCCGAAGAAGGCAGTCTTCAAGAAGTTGTCCGGTCCGGCCCAATCGCCGGTCCACCCGAGCAGCCACATCTCGTACTTGCCGGCGTACTCATCATCAAGGTACCCACCGCGCCACGGGGCGTTGTTAGGAACAATGGTGAAGCCAACGGCCTCGAGATTCGCCGTGATCGCTTCGAAGATGCCCTTTGGATCAGGCATGTACGGGCGGGTCACGTCGTTTGGATACCAGAAGTCGATCGTAAGGTCGGTTTCACCCGACTCTGCGATCAGGGCCTTCGCCTTCGCAACATCATACGTTGGGAGGCCAAGATCCTTGGCGTACAACACGCCTGCTGGCATCCAGTTCGTGGCCTTCACCGCCGCGCCGGCGTAGAAGGTCTTGATCAGATAGTCGTAATCGATCGCATTGGCGATCGCTTCACGAATCTTCACGTTGTTTACCGGCGTGTAGTTCTGGTTCATTGAGATCTGGAACGTATTGAACGACGAACCACGATCGATCAGCTGCAGCTTTGCGTTGGCCTTGATGGTTGCCGCATCCACTGGAGCAATCGTCTGGGCAAGGTCGATTTCGCCCGCAGCGAGACCGTTCAAGCGCTGTGCCTCTTCGGCAACGGCCTTGAAGACGATCGCGTCGACGTGCGCAATGTGCTTGGTGTCCCAATAGGTTGCGTTCTTGACGATTTCGACGCTGTCGCCAACCGTCCACTTGTCAAACGTGAATGGGCCCGTGCCAACCATTGAGCCAGCGCCACCCTGGGCGCCGGTGATCTTGGTCACATCGGACTCGGTGTTGTCACCCTTGCCCAGGGCCAGCGCCGTTGGCGACTGGATCCCGAAGACCGGAAGGGTCTGGGTCAAGATGAAGTTTGAGCTTGGCTTCTTCAACTTCAATGCGACGGTTGAGGCGTCTACAGCGGTAGCCGACTCAAGGTTGCTATTTGCACCGTAGCCGCCAAAGACAGCGCCAATGTAATAGGTGTAGTCCTGGAGCTCAGTTGGGATGTTGATGAAGCGGTTGTAGTTGTACACGACTGCGTCGGCATTGAAGTCGGTGCCGTCGTGGAACTTGACGCCGCTGCGCAGCTTGAACGTATAGGTGAGTGCATCGGCGCTCATCGTATAGCTCTCTGCGAGCACTGGAACAACCTTTGAGGTTGATCCTGGCTCAAGGCCGACGAGGGTTTCGACAACCTGCTGAATCACATACGACGAGTTGCTGTCGTCTGTGAGTGCGGTGTCGGTTCGCACGATGTCGCCTGGCAGGGCGACAATGAGGGTTCCACCCTCTTTCGCTGCAGGGGTGCTCGAGCACGCCGCGGCGACCATGAGGAGGGCGCCAAGAATGGCACCGATCCGTAGGTTCTTCATGTGTTCTCCTTACAGTGGCGAGTTTGCCCGGGCCCGTTGCCCGGCCGTCGCGGGGTTTCCACGATCGCCTCATCCTAACGCAGCCTATGCACGAATTAGGTTCAGATAGCGCAATATTCGGCCGATTTCACGCACGATTTGGATAGAGCGCGCCTGCGCCGCTACCCTCAGGGGCATCAGGCTGAAGTCCAGTCTGCAGAAAGAAAAAGGGAGGAACCTTTATGGCAGTAGCCAAGAAGTCCGCGCCAACGCGCGCGGCCGCCGCCAGCACCGGGGTAGCAACATCGTTTGCTGCCATTCCGGCTGCCCGAGCGAAGCAGCTCTTTAACTGGAATCGTGCGCTCGTCGTGCTGCACGGCATCCAGGCAATCATCATTGTGGTGATCAGCCCTACTGCAGCGGCGGTCCGCTTCATTGGGCACTACCCAGTCCAGGGGCCAATCGTCAATGGCGTGCCAACGCTGAGCTCCGAATCGCAGCTGCTCTTTAGCTTCCCGCTCGCCTACCTGGTTGCGGCGTTCTTCGGCCTATCGGCCCTGGCGCACTTCCTGGTGGCGTTCCCTCTGCGCAAGCGCTATGAGGGCTGGCTCGCTCGCGAGTTCAACCCAATGCGTTGGGCTGAGTACGCGCTGAGCTCGACACTCATGATCGTCGGTATCGCCTCACTGAGCTTCATCACCGATGCAGGCGCACTGATCGCACTCGCCGTGGCGAATGCCTCCATGAACCTGTTCGGCTGGTCAATGGAAGAGGCGAACATCGGCCGCAAGAACGTGCAGTGGAGCCACTACATCTTTGGCTGCATCGCCGGCATTGCGCCGTGGATCGCCATCTTCATCTCGTTTGGCCTCTCGCTCGCGCACTGGCCAACGGGCACCACGGCAAACGGCGTGGACTTTGCAGCCTTCAAAACTGTTCTGATCGTGATCTATGTAAGCCTCTTCGTGAGCTTCAACATCTTCGCGATCAACATGGTCTTGCAGCGCTTGAAGATTGGTAAGTGGGCTGACTACCTTCACGGTGAGCGCAGCTACATGATCCTTTCACTGGTGGCAAAGACCCTGCTCGCGTGGCAGGTCTGGACAGGAGTTTTCCAGCCAGGGTCAAACTAGCCACTGGCGCCCAATTAAAGAATCACCCCGGCTCACCGATTGGTGGGTCGGGGTGATTTTTTGCACTAAGGATTATGGAACGAGTTCAATCGTCCCCTTCATGTTCGGATGCACTTCGCACCTAAAGGTGTAGATCTTGTTCGCATCGAAGGCGGGGAGCGTGTACTCCTTCGTTGCCACACCAGCGAACTGCTCGCCAGAAAAGACGGTCGTGCCGCTCTCCACAATCGCAAAATTGTGGGGGATGCCACTGTCTTTATTGGTAAATGTGAGCGTGACTTCCGTGCCAGCCTTGACAACGAGCTTGTCGAGATTGAACTTCACGCCCGAGGCAACAATCTCGGGAGCCGCTGGGTCTGCACCTGTTGGCCCTGGGTCGGCCTTTGCGCCGCCAGCAAAGATGGCCGACTGACCGATTAGCAGACTGAAGAAGGCAATGAGAACGACGTCAACGATGCGGCGTGATGGGCGCAGTGGTGTTGGATTCTTGATCGCACCACTGCCTGCTGTGACGACAGCCTTCCACTCTCGACGAGAGTCGATCAGCCAGCCGATCATGGCGATGCCAAGCAACACCGTGCCGAGGGTGAAGAACGGCAAGTTGACCGCGAGGCCAAAGAACATCACCGCAGCACCGGCGCAGATCGCAATCGGCATGAACGATGACGAAGGCAGATGCACGCCAGCTGGCGCGCTCTTCGCGGCTGGTGAGTGCTTTCCAGGGAACTTCTTCCATGCTGGAATGGCGGCATGGCTCTCGGCTGTGCCCTGCGCATAGAGCAGAATGTAGGTCATGAGGCCCATGGCAAGGCCAGTGATCGCCAGCATGAAAGCCATGTGTGGGTCGTCGGCCACGATGAAGAAGACAAGTGCCGCCGCCTCAAAGATTGCGCCGATTACGAGTGCGAGACCAAACATGGTGTGCCCTCCCGAACCAGACGACTCAGGCGATATAGAGCAGGGCGAAGAGGAGTAGCCAGACGACGTCAACGAAGTGCCAGTAGATCGAGGTTGCTTCGACCATGTCGTGGTGCTCTGCCGAGAACTGGCCAAGTCCACCGCGATAAAGGCAGACGGTGAGCATCAACACCCCGCCAAGGACGTGTGCGCCGTGGAAGCCGGTCAGCACATAGAAGGTGCTGCCGAATACCCCGTCGGCGATGCCGAAGCCTAGCTGGGTGTAGTCGTACGCCTGGCCGAGCAAGAAGGTCACGCCAAGCAACACGGTCATGAGGAGTGCCCGGTTCATTCCTTGTCGATCACCCTTGCGAATGCGCCACACGGCGACCTGGCAGGTGACTGAGCTGAGCACGAGCAGGCTGGTCATGATTGCGGGGAATAGGATCTCGCCGTGAAGCTCGAACGCTCCATTTCCCGCAGGTGGCCACGTGCCCGTTGCGGTACGAAGGTTGAAGTAGGCGGCGAAGAGCCCTGCGAAGAACATGATCTCGGAGACGATGAAAAGGAGCATCCCAAGTACAGGGTTGCCGAGCCCCTTCTTGCCGTGACCGGCACTGTGGCCGCTCGTCATGACTGCGCCGTCACTCATTATTCGTGCTCTGCCCCCGTGCGTGCGTGTCGGGCGTCAAAGAGTGGTCGCTCGGAGGTGATAGCTGGTAGTCGGTCGAAGTTCCACGCTGGTGGCGGCGACGAGGTCGCCCACTCTAGGGTGTTCGCCTCCCAAGGGTCATCGCCCGCCTCTTCACCGCTGCGCAGCGAGATAAAGACGTTCCAGAAGAATGGAATAAAACTCGCACCGATCATGAATCCGCCGATCGTTGCCGCCAAGTTCAGGTCGTTCCAGCCAGCGGTTGGCGAATAGTCAGCGATGCGTCGGGGCATCCCCGCGAGGCCAAGAAGGTGCATTGGTAGGAAGGTCAGGTTCAACCCGACATACATCAGCGCGAAGTGGATCTTGCCGAGACGTTCGTCGAGCATCTTTCCCGACATCTTCGGGAAGTAGAAATAGATGCCGGCCATGATGCTGAGGAACGATCCGCCGAAGAGCACGTAGTGAATGTGCGCGACGATCCAGTAGGTGGCGTGGATGGCGTAATCGACTGGCACAGACGCACTAAAGACGCCGTTGATGCCCCCGATTAGGAACATGCTCAGGAATCCGACAGAGAAGAGCATCGGCGTCGTGAACGTGATCTGGCCGCGCCACATTGTGGCGATCCAGTTGAAGAATTTCACCCCTGTTGGCACCGCAATGAGGAAGGTCATCACCGAGAAGAAGGGCAAGAAGACACTGCCGGTCGTGAACATGTGGTGGGCCCACACGCTGAAGCCAAGGGCGCCGATACCAGCGGTGGCGAAGACGAACGCCTTGTAGCCGAAGAGTGGCTTGCGGCTAAACACTGGAAGGATTTCGGAGATCACACCCATTCCAGGCAACACCATAATGTAAACGGCGGGGTGGCTATAGAACCAGAAAATGTTCTGCCACAGAATGGCCGAGCCACCAAGCGCTGGATCAAAGAACGCGCCACCAAAGTTTCGGTCAATGAAGAGCATTACGAGCGCGCTGGTCAACACGGGCGTGCCCATCAGCACCAGCACGCTGGTGACGAGCACCGTCCAGGTAAGAATCGGCATGCGGAAGAGGGTCATTCCTGGGGCGCGCATGCGGAAGATGGTGACCATGAAGTTCACGGCGCCAAGGATCGAGCTGGTGCCGACGAGCATCACCGCCACGATCCACAGGTTCATGCCTGGGCCAGGGCTGTACTTAATGCTGCTGAGCGGTGGATAAGCAGTCCAACCCGCATCGGCTGCGCCGCCGAGCAAGAAGCCCGTTACGACAACGAGGCCAGAGAAGGGGACCATCCAGAAGCTGAGGGCGTTGATGCGCGGGAAGGCCATGTCGGGCGCGCCGATCATGAGCGGCACAACGTAGTTACCGATCGCCGCCAGGAACGGAATGATGACCCAGAAGATCATCACCGATGCGTGCATCGTGAAGAGCTGGTTATAGGTTGACTCCGTGAGGAATTGGAGGCCCGGCTGCGCGAGCTCAGCGCGGACGAAGAGGGCAAGGGAGCCACCGACGCCGAGGAAGATGAACGACGAGATCGTATAGAGGATGCCGATCTTCTTATGGTCGGTCGTCGTCAGCCACTCATAGAGGGTGGTGCGCGGTCGTGCTATCGGTCGAACTGCGGTGGCTGCCATGATTTACTCCTCCTCTATCTAAAAGGCTGCGCTCGTTGTGAGCCGAATAGCTGATGGTGACGGTGATGGCGATTCCGATGGCGACGGGGATGGTTTCGATTTGGACTCGGCGAGCCACGCCGTGTACTCCTCAGGCGTCACCACGCGAACGGTGAATCGCATGGCGTGGTGCATAAGGCCGCAAAAGGCGGAGCACTGCCCTGTAAAGGTGCCGACCTTGTTCGGGGTGAACTGGAAGACGTTCACATGACCAGGCACGAGGTCGCGCTGGAAGAGGAACTGCGGAATGTAGAAGCCGTGGTTCACATCTTGCGAGACGAGGGTCACCTGGATCACCTTCCCCATCGGCACGACGAGTTCGGCGTTCTGTTCCGGGGTGCCGAATACTTCAATGCCATTGTCGGGATAGGCGAACTTCCACTGCCACTGATAGCCAACGACCTCAACCTTAATCTCAGCCTTCGAAGCATCCCGGGCATCGACCACACTCAGCACGTTCCATGAGGCAATGAAGAGCAAGAAGACGGTGACCAATGGGATGACCGTCCACACCACCTCCAAGATGAGGTTGCCGTGGGTCTGGACCGGCAGATTCGTATCGGTTGGCTTACGGCGGTAGCGAATCACCGACCATACGATCAGGCCCTCAACGAAGAAGAAGATAATGGCGGCGATGATAAACACCAGGTTGTAGAGGTCACGCACCTGGAGTGCCTGCTCCGTTACGGGGTCCCGAAGGCTCACGGCCTGGCAGCCACCGGCGATAAGGGCGACTGCGGCGATCAGGAGCGGCAATGCGTATCGACGGTTCATCTGATCGTGACTCCCTCTCTGCGGCTGGGCGTCTAACTCATTCGTGGGAATCATAGCCGACACCTGCCCCCCTGGCGCGGAGGTGAACCAGAATCGCAACAGTCGAAAGTTCTGAGCCGCGATGGTACACACTCTCCCCGATACCCGCCACCTTGGCGGCGCAGGTGAGGAGGCCATACGTCATGGCTAGAGCAGCAAAGCGTTCCCCGAAGCGGGCAGCTGGCACATCGAAGTCAAAGAGCACCCTCGCCAAAGCCGGCCTCGCCCCAGGGCGCACCGCCTCGATCGTCTTGGGCCTCGCCGTTGCCATCGGCATCGGCATCGCCATCTGGCACCAGATCCCAACCCAGGGCGCTATCGCCGCGAAAGAGGGTGAGTGGAAGATCGTCATCTCTGCCAATGCTCACACCGCCGGCGACGTTACCTTCCACCTTGATAACCGCGGCACAGTGCCGCACGAGTTCCTCGTCGTCGCCACCGATATGAGTGGCACGCAGCTACTCGACACCGTTGACCCCACCACTAATCGCCTCAACGAGGACAACCTTGATGTCGTTGATGAACAGTCTGAGTACGAACCTGGCACTACGGCAACGCTGACCGTCAAACTGCCGAAGGGTCACTACGTGGTGATGTGCAATATCGAAGGTCACTACAAGAACGGCATGTTTGCCGATCTCATCATCTCCGACTCCCCAGACGGTTCGGTGGTGGAGCGGACGCCACCACCAGAGCCAGTTGCTGACGTTGGGCCGGTTTCCGGCAGCGAGAAGGAGTGGGCGATCGAAATTTCTTCAAGCCTGCACGAGGCTGGTACGACCACCTTCAATCTGCAAAACCTCGGAACAATCGCCCATGAGTTCCTCGTAGTGCGCAGCGACAAGAGCGCGGCGGAACTTGTTACCAGCGTTGATGCAGCAACAAACCGCATCGACGAGGCGCAGTTGAACGTTGTTAATGAGCAGCCGGAGTACGACCCGGGCGTGCCGGGCATGGTGACGGTGAATCTTGAGCCGGGCCACTATGTGGTGATGTGCAATATCCCTGGTCACTACAAGGCGGGGATGCATGCCGACCTTGATGTTGTTGCGGCAAAGCCAGCAACGGGTGCCGTTAACGGTACGGAGAAGGAGTGGAACATCTCGCTCGACGCGTACTCGCACATCGCTGGCCCCATCACCTTTGATCTTACGAATGCAGGCACAATCGCCCACGAATTCCTCGTAGTGCACACTGATCTCACGACTACAGACCTACTCGCCCGTGTTGATCCGACAACCCATCGCATCGACGAGGCACTCCTCGATGTGGTGAACGAGCAGCCGGAGTACCTACCAGGCGTGCCAGGCACCGTCACCGTGGACCTGCCCCCTGGCCACTACGTGGTGATGTGCAACATTGAGGGCCACTACAAAGCTGGCATGTACGCCGAATTTGACGTTCTCGCCCCGTAAGGGGAGCGCCGCTCCGAACGAATCGGGCCACCGACAGCGCATCGCCGCCGCACGTATGATCTGCGCATGCCAGCTGTAACCGTTCCCGACATTACGCTTCTTGCGCGAACACCTGTCGTTGACCTGCTCACCGCACGGCCGCGCCCCGTGATCTCGTTGAGCACTGCGCCGAGCGGCTTTGAGGGCGAGGGTTTCCCGGTGCGCCGCGCCTTTATGGGAGCGCCGCTGGCGGCGATTGATCCATTCATCATGCTCGACCAGATGGGCGAGGTTGAGTACGCCCCCGGCGAACCGAAGGGGACGCCATGGCATCCGCATCGCGGATTTGAGACCGTCACCTACATGCTCGACGGCATCCTTGATCACCGCGACAGCAATGGTGGCGGTGGACGAATTAGTGATGGCGACACGCAGTGGATGACTGCCGGTGGCGGCATCCTGCACATTGAGACGCCACCAGAGTTCTTGGTCGCAAGCGGTGGTCTCTTTCACGGATTCCAACTCTGGGTGAATCTGCCGCGCGCCAAGAAGTGGTCACCGCCCGCCTATCAAGACATTCGCTCGAGTGAGGTAAAGCTCCTTGCCTCGCCTGACGGCGGAACACTCCTTCGACTGATTGCTGGCGACGTTGGTGGGCATAGCGGACCAGGCTCCACACAAACGCCGATCGCACTGGTGCATGCAACGCTGCAGCCAGGCGCAGAGCTCGACCTTGAGTGGCGCCCCGACTTCAATGCGCTCGTCTACGCCCTCTCTGGTCGCGGCGCAGTTGGCGCGGAGCGCGTCGGCATTCAGGCGGGGCAGCTCGCCGTCTACGGCGCCGGTGATCGCATCGTCGTGAAGGCCTCCGAGCATCAGGACCAGCGCACCCCCGCGCTCGACGTGCTGATCCTTGGCGGGCTCCCAATCAAGGAGCCGGTGGCTTGGCTCGGGCCGTTCGTGATGAACACGCGCGACGAGGTGGTGCAGGCATTCGAGGACTACCAGGCTGGGAAGCTTGGCGTAATTCCGGCGGCCCATAGCAATCCTCACAACACACCGACCAGCGTCATCGAATCGGGGAACGAGTAGCGGTGGAGATCTTCCTTCTCGGCGCTGCCCTCGCCTTCTCCATCAACATTGAACTCGGTGTCGTCAACGTCATGATCGTGCGTACCGCCATTGATCGCGGTGCATGGCCCGCACTCCTGATCGGGCTTGGCTCTTGCATCGGCGATGTGATCTGGGCATGCGCTGGCGCCCTCGGTGTCAGCGCCCTTCTCCAGTGGCCACCGGCCGCATGGGTGCTCTGGATCGGCGGGAGCGCGATCCTCTGCTGGTTTGCTGCGGCGGCACTGCGAGATGCGGCACGCGGTGGATCTATCGATGACTCATCGCCACTCCGTCGCGCCACTGGACTGCGTGCCGTTGGCCTCGGACTCGGCGTCGCACTCAGCTCCCCAACGCTGATCCTCTGGACCGCAACCGTTGGCGGGAGCGTCGTTGCCGCGCAGGCAACGAGCATCGCTGGATTTGTACCGTTTATCTCTGGATTCGCAGCGGCGGCAGTGCTGCACTCCGCCGTTCTTTCCGGCGTTGTTGGGGCAACTCGTCGCTTTACGGGGCCGCGCACCGTTCGTGCCGTCTTACTCATCTCTGCCTTGATGTTTGCGGCGTTCGCCGTGGGGATCTTTGTTGACGGTGCACGTCGGCTCCTCCTCCCACTTCTCGGCTAACGAGTAAGAGGCGGCTTCTGGTATCGTGTCTGCATGACTAGCATGCAGCTCCGCGCACTTGAGGGTGAACCGTCGATCTGTTGACGCTCGCATCGCGCCAACGCTGATTGAACACAAAACCCATCAATGATTAAGGAGAGCAAAATGAGCAACGTACCTCTCGATCCAACAGAAAAGTTCCAGGAGTACGCCACTCCAGGCGCACTCGTCTCAACCGAGTGGCTTGCCGCCAACCTGAACACACCAGGGCTGGTTGTGGTGGAGTCAGACGAAGACACGCTCCTCTACGAGACTGGGCACATCCCAGGAAGCGTCAAGGTGGACTGGCACACCGACCTGAACGACCCCGTGTCTCGCGACTATGTCGGACCTGAAGACTTTGCGGCGCTGATGTCACGCAAGGGGATCGACCGCGACACCACCGTAGTCTTCTACGGCGACAAGTCAAACTGGTGGGCCGCCTACGCCCTCTGGGTCTTTCGCCTCTTCGGCCACACCGATGTGCGCCTTCTTGATGGCGGTCGCCAGAAGTGGGAGGCAGAGGGTCGCGAGATGACCAAGGTCGTGCCGACGCGCGCGGCCACGAGCTACCCGCTCTCTCCACGAAACGACAGTGACCTTCGTGCCTACCGCGAACAGGTGATCGAGCATGTCGGCGCCAATGGCTGCATGGTGGACGTTCGTTCACCACAGGAGTTCAGTGGCGAACTGACGCACATGCCTGACTACCCGCAGGAGGGGACGCTCCGTGGTGGCCACATCCCAGGAGCGAAGTCTGTTCCGTGGAAGCGGGCTGCCAATGATGACGGTACGTTCAAGGGAATCGCCGACCTTCGCGCCATTTATGAGGGTGAAAAGGGCCTTGCGGCGGACGACAATGTGATCGCCTACTGCCGAATTGGTGAGCGATCGAGCCACACCTGGTTTGTGCTCACCTACCTTCTCGGCTTCAAGAACGTCCGCAACTACGACGGGTCGTGGTCGGAGTGGGGCAACGCCGTTCGACTTCCGATCGCCGTCGGCGCCGAATAGGCAAGGCGCACATATATGTCAGGCCCAGCCGCAGCACAGCTTCCACCTGGACTCGCTGCGGTCGCTGCCGACTTTGCCGACACGCCGCGTGAGATGCGCCTCGAGCTACTCCTCGAGTATGCAGATCGCTTGAAGCCACTCCCAGAACCGTACGCGTCGCAAACCGACCTGATGGAGCGTGTTGAAGAGTGCCAGTCACCACTCTTTGCGATCGCAGAGGTGGTCGGTGACAGCGTGCGGATCCATGCAACGGCACCGCAAGAGTCGCCAACTACCCGTGCGTTTGCATGCATCATGCAGCTCGGCCTTAGCGGCCTTACACCAGAAGAGATTCTCGCCGTGCCAGCCGCTGCTCCACTCCAGCTGGGCCTGACGGAGTTGGTCTCGCCACTTCGCATGCGCGGCGCAACGGGGCTGCTCGCGCGGATCCAGCGCCAGGTGCGCGCCGCAATCAGCGCCTGATCAGGGGGCCCAGCTAGACCGCGTCGCGCGTGCGCTCGTTGTTCTTTTCGGCAATCTTCAGCAAATCGCGCGTTAGTCGCTCCATCTCACTCGCCGGCAGCGCGCCGCCGAAACGCTCGGCGACTGCAGTGAGATGTGCGGGCGCCGCACTCTTGAATGCACGTAAGCCGAGCGGGGTGAGCGTTGCCCAGTGCACGCGACCATCTTCGGTGCAACGGCGTCGTGTCACCCAGCCATTCACGGCGAGTCGGTCGATACGACGCGTGAGGCCACTCTTCGAGATGAGTGCAGCATCAGCAAGTTCGCTCATGCGTAGCCTGTAGCCATCGGATCGAACGAGCTGCGCCATCACATCGAAGTCAGCGAGGCTCATCCCAGAGGCATCCATCAGCTCTGCCGAGAGGGCGCGCGTTACCCGCCCATAGGCTGTGAGCAGGGCGATCCATGCGCGGGCGACCGTTGGATCGAGGAGTTTGGACGCGTCTGTACCCAGCACTGCAGAGAGTGCTTCAATTTCCGCGCTTACGGGTTTATCTGTTGTTGCCATTGCTTGCAATAGTTGCACTTGCAATCATTCTGGTCAAGTGGTATGGTTGCGCCTGCAACTACCTTGGCAGACGCTGAGGGGGCGCACGATGGAGGTACCACATGAGTCCAGCACGTTTTAAGCAGGTAGCTGACACGGCCAAGATCGATCGCGCCGTAGCGGCGTTGAACAAGCACGGCTTCTCAACGAAAGTCGTCGCCACTGGTGCCGAGGCTAAGGATGCGGTGCTCGCCCTGATTCCAGCAGGCTCGGAGGTCTTCACCTTCACCTCGGCAACTCTCGACGCGACCGGTCTTACCGATGCGCTGAACAACGCGCCGTACAAGAGCCTGCGCGACAAGATGTACGGGCTTGACCGCAACACCCAGAGTGCTGAGATGCGTGCCATCGGTTCGGCTCCAGCATTCGCCGTGGGCAGCGTGCACGCCGTCACCGAGACGGGTGAGCTGATGATGGCATCGGCAACCGGCTCACAGCTCCCTTCGTACGCCTACGGCGCAGGCCACGTGGTCTTCGTTGTAGGCGCACAGAAGATCGTGAAGGATCTTGCTGAAGCGACAGAGCGCATTGCCACCTACACCCTGCCACTCGAAGATACGCGTGCGCAGGCTGCCTATGGCGTCAACAGTGCGATCAACAAGACCCTCATCCTTCACGGCGAGGCGCCAGGCCGTATTGACGTCGTGATCGTTGCGGAGGAGCTCGGCTTCTAATGCTCAGTGCAGTGAATCGCGGCGCGGCACTCGCGGTAATCGTCAACTTCGCCCTCTGGTCAGTAGCGTCAGCTGCGGGTGTCGTGCCGCCAATCGCTGAAACGCTGCCAACTGTTGCTGGAGTTGCATTCGCATCTGCCGGCGGTGTTGCGGCAGCTGGCCTCGTGGCGCGAATCTTTGTCGGCACATGGCGCCGGTACCTATGGGATCGCGCTGCGCTCGTTGTCTTGCTGATGTCGCTCGGCTCGCCGCTCGGCTTGGCCCTGGGAGTGATTCCGGTATCGCCAATTGATCCGACGAACGAGCTGTTGATTTCGTTTAAGGAGGGGATCGCCCTGATCTATGCGGTACTGCACTTCACGACGTACTTCGCGGTGCAGCGCACGGTTGCCAAAGAGTTCAGTGTGTAAGTTTGCTTCAGAAGTGGGGCTGACCCGCTTAGGGTGATCCATCGCACTATCAACGGCGCTCCGCTACGCTGCGAGCCATGAGCTTTGATCCACTCGGTCCACTCCACGCACAGCCGCGGCTGGTCACCTTCACGACCGACTTCGGCCTGCGCGACCCCTCTGCTGGGGTCCTCTCAGGCGTGGTGCTCGGCATTGCGCCGGAGGCCCGCACCCTCGACCTCACCCACGCGATTCCTCCCTATGACGTGGAGGCGGGGGCTGAGGCGCTCGTTGAGTCGCTCGTGCACCTGCCGATCGGCGCCCATGTGGCGGTGGTTGATCCAGGAGTCGGCACCCAGCGACGGCCAATCGCCATTCGTTGTGGGCGTGGTGACGCGCTCATCGGCCCAGACAACGGACTACTGTTGCCGGCAGCTGCGGCGCTTGGCGGCGCGGTAGCGGCGGTGATCCTTGATGACGAGCGCTGGTGGGGCTCGAGCCGCTCACACACCTTCCATGGGCGCGACCTATTTGCGCCAGTGGCCGCGCACCTTGCGGCGGGGGTCCCCTTTGGCGACCTCGGCACGCCGATCTCCCCAAGTGACCTGGTTCCCGCGACCAAGCTCCCGATTGAGATTGGTGACGGGGTGCTGCACACCTCTGTACGCATCGTGGATGGCTTCGGCACGCTGGTGCTGACGGGCGACCGCCAGGCGATTGAGTCGTCGATCGGCGTCCTGACCGCTGGGGAGCCACTGAAGATCAACGTGGGCGACAAGAGCCTGACCACCGTCTGGGCGAACCGCTTTGGCGACGTTCCTGAGTCGGAGCCACTCTGCTACATCGACTCGGCTGGGCGGCTCGCCCTGGCAGTCAACCGTGGCAGCGCCGCTGAACGATATGGTGCAGTCCGCCGAACTCTGGTGGTCATTACCCGCGCGTAGGTGCCCTGAAACGGTCTACCCCCCTGCTATCCTTCCGCTCGTGGGGACACAACGTCGACGGCGCGCCGCGCGCCGATCACCGCCCCACCGTCGCACTGACGCTGTGTCAGATCGTCGCCAATAGCGGCTGTACAGGAGGTATGGATATGAGCACAACGCGCTCACGCATCGCAATCGGCCAGACCACACGTATGGCGGTCGTGGTCATGGCGATGTCGATGCTCCTCGCCGCCTGTGGCGGCACCGCAGTTTCACCAACATCTTCGGTTGACGCCTCATGCGTCAAGGAGAAGCTCGCCGTGAAGACGGCTGGCAAACTCACCCTCTCCACCGACAACCCGGCCTACAGCCCGTGGTTCCAGGGTGGCAATGAGGGCGCCACGGTATGGGTCGGTGATTACAACAATGATCCAGCAAAGGGGCAGGGCTATGAGGGCGCGGTGGCATACGCCGTTGCCGCCAAGCTCGGATTCGCCGCTGCCGACGTTGTGTGGATTCACACCACCTTCGATGCATCTTTCGCACCAGGCGCGAAGGACTTTGACCTCTTCTTGAACCAGGTCTCAATCAAGCCAGCACGTGCAGAGGCTATTGATTTCAGCAGCGGATATTACGACGTTGCCCAGGGTGTGGTGACGATCGAGGGTTCGCCCATTGCTGGTGCAACGAGCATTGCCGACCTGAAGACGGCGAAGCTTGGCGCGCAGATCGGCACGACGAGCCTTGACGCAATCAACAACGTCATCAAGCCAGACACTGAAGTCGCCGTGTTCAACACGAATGACGAGGCTGTTGCTGCGCTGAATGGCGGCATCATTGACGGTATCGTGACCGACGTTCCAACTGCGTTCTACATGCGTGATGCACAGCTCACCGGCGGCATCATCGTTGGACAGCTCCCTACCGCGAGCGGCGCTCAGGAGCAGTTTGGCATCGTGATGGAGAAGGGTTCACCCCTCACCGCATGTGTCTCCTCTGCCGTTGAGGCCCTCAAGGGTGATGGCACGTTGGCTGCACTCCTGACGGAGTGGATCGCGGACAAGGCGAGCGCGCCAGTCCTGAAGTAAGCGAATCGCAGGATGACGGCGGCGAGGTCGGCCCGTAAGGGAACCCTCGTCGCCGTCATCAGCACCATCGCCGTCGCGACGATCGTCGCGATCTCTATCGGCTCATCGCCGAGCTGGCCACTCGTTCAGAAGGCCTTCTTCGACGGAACCTACTTCTCTACCTCTCTCCCCGACGTGATTGGCGCATTCGCCATCAACATCCAACTCTTCGTGTTGGCAGAGATCCTCATCCTGCCGCTCGGGCTCCTGATCGCACTCGCGCGATCGATCACCAGCCCCGCGCTCGCGCCACTGCGCATCTTCGCCACGATCTACACCGACTTCTTCCGAGGTGTGCCGAGCATCTTGCTCATCTATGTGCTCGGATTCGGTGTGCCTGCGCTGCGCCTCCCTGGCGTGCCGAAGGAGCCTTTCTTCTGGGCACTGGTGACGCTGGTGCTGATCTACAGCGCCTACGTGAGCGAGGTCTACCGCGCCGGCATTGAATCCATTCACCCGTCGCAAGAGCGCGCAGCGCGGGCGCTCGGCCTCACACGCCTGCAAGCGCTGCGCTACGTCGTGTTGCCGCAGGCGCTCCGCCGCGTGGTGCCGCCGCTCCTCAATGACTTTATTGGCCTCCAGAAAGACACGGCGCTCGTTTCGATCCTCGGTGTTGTTGAGGCCTTCAAGCAGGCGCAGATACTGAAGTCGGCAAACTTCAACTTCACGCCACTGATGGTGACCGCGGTGATCTTCTTGGTCATCACAATCCCGATGACGCGCCTTGTTGATCGCCTCGCCGCCAAGGATCGCGCGGCACAGCAGGGGGGTACCCGCTGATGACGCGCGTGGCAACGAAGCGAGCTGCGGCTGCGCCAGTGCTCGAACTGCGCAGCGTATCGAAGCGCTATGGGCGTGCGCTGGTACTCGACAAGATCGACCTCTCGCTCGCCGAGCACGAGGTGGTCTGCCTGATTGGAGCTTCGGGTTCCGGGAAGTCGACTCTGCTCCGCTGCGCAGACCTCCTAGAGCCGATCGACGCCGGGAGCATCACGCTCGATGGTCGTGCCGTGCGGGCCGACGACCGCGACGCAGATGCCACGCGACGTCAGCTCGGCATCGTCTTCCAGGGATTTAGCCTCTTCCCGCACCTCACCGCACTCGAGAATGTGGCGCTCGCGCCGCGCGTCGCACTCGGACTGACCGCCGCTGCGGCGGAGAAGCGTGCCCGCGCACTCCTGAAGCAGCTCGGGCTTGCCGCAAAGGCGAACGCCTATCCCGACAGCCTCTCCGGTGGGCAGCAGCAGCGCGTTGCAATTGCGCGCGCGTTGGCGACCGAGCCAAAGGTCTTGTTGCTCGATGAGATCACCAGCGCACTCGATCCAGTCCTGGTTGCCGATGTGCTTGAAGCGCTGCGTGCGCTGGCAAAGGGTGGTGCGACGATGTTGATCGCCACCCACGAGATGGCGTTCGCTGCCGACGTCGCCGATCGCATCTGCTACTTGGAGGGCGGACGCATCATTGAGCAGGGCTCCCCCGAGAAGATCTTTAAGGCACCGCGAGACCCACGCACGCGCGCCTTCCTCAAGCGTGTGCGCTCTGTCGGGGCCAGCGCCCTTCGCTAACCAGCCGCGATACGCCGCCCATATGGGGTTCGCGATAGGGTACTGAAATGAGCCGTATGTATCGCGTCAAGATCGCCGGGCGTTGGACCGAGGCGCCAAAGTGGGCGCTCGACCTCCCCTTCGAGGTGCGCCCAATGCGTGGCTTTACCGTCGCTGCCTGGCCGCACTGGCGCCCCACCCTCGAACTACTTGCAAATGCCACCGCACGCGCCAAGCGCACACTGGAGTGGGTGCGCATTCACGATCACACCGGAACGCGCCGTGAACCGGCGCATCCGTTCGGCTGGGTGATCACCGAAACGGGTGAGATGTTCCTCTGCTCCTACGACAAGGGGACGGCGCTCCACGAACTCGCACATCTCATCAGTGGTGATTCGCATGGTGACGCCTGGGCGAAGAAATGCTTCGATCTGCACCGTACCTGGCTACGAGGCGCCGCGATTAAGTCGGCCGACCTTGAGGTGACGCGCTATCTCTCTGGTCGGCGCGAGTGGAAGCGGCGGTTCGGCGAACGGCCACCGAAGCAGCCGGTACCGAAGAGCTCCTGGGCTACCGAGGGTCGGCGGGCGGCGGCAGCAGCGCGCTAAGTCGCTGCACGTAGGCGGCACCAGCCGCCTCCCAGCTGAGGCCACCACGAATCGCTGCGAGGCCAGACTCAATGCGGCTCGCACGTTCTGCCGGATCTGACGCTAGTCGTCGAATAACTGCGGCCGCCTCCTCCGCACTCCCCGACGTGTAGCGCGCAACTGACGCTTCAGGAACCAGATCGTCAAGCGTCTTGAGCCGTGTCCCTAGTACGAGGCGGCCGCTGGCCATCCCCTCAAACACCTTGTTGGAAATGGAGAGGTCGGTGAACTCGTCAAGGCGCGTTGGTGCAAGCGCAATATCGGCGTCACGAATAAGCGCCGGTACCTCTTCAAATGGCACGCGGCCGAGGAACTCCACCGCATTCGCAACGCCAAGTTCTGTCGCAAGCTCACGGAGTGCCTGCTCGCGATCACCGCGACCTGCAACCACAAGGTGTACCGGGAGCGGTGCTGGTGCTGCGCGAAGGAGCGCAACGGCGCGAATGATGACGTCAACCTCGTAGATGGGAGTGAGCGCGCCGGTATAGACAAGCCGGAGGGTCCCATCTGCCATCCAGGTTCGATCACCTGCTGTTGCGGCTGCAAAGCGTTGCGTCTCGGGGACGTTGAGGAGCACCTCCACCGCATCTGCGCGTCGCGGAGCGATCGTAACTAGACGATCACGAAGGCGAGGGGCGGTGACAAAGACCCAATCGGCGATGGCGATGGAGCGTCGTTCAGCAAACGAGACGAGGGAGACCATTGCCCGCGCAGCCACTCGCGTGAAGAGTGAGCGCGACGATCGCGCAAAGCGCATGCGGAAGAGCTCTGGTGAGGCTTCGTGAAGATCGAGGATCAGGCCGATGCGGTGGCGCCGGCGCAGTGGTAGTGCCGCGAAGACGAGCCAGTCTGGAACGCTATTCGCGTGGACCACATCAATCGGTCGCTCACGGTCAATGCAAAGCAGCTTGCGTGCGGCCAGCACGGCGAAGCGGCCGTACTCAATCACGTAGGTGCTGATCCCGGCCCCTTGGTGCCGCTGGACTGGCTGTCGGTGGAGCTGAGCGCCGTCGAGCTCACTTCGTGCGGGATCGCCGTTTCGCTGTAGGGAGATGATGCTGACGTGCCAACCGGCGGCGACCGCGGCGCGGGCGGCCCGACGAACGCGTGGATCTTCATCTACATACGAGTGCACCACGAGCGCCAGGTGTGGCATGGATCCCCTCGCCTTCTCTGAATAACTCTGGGCGATCGTAGCAGGGGCTCGGCGTGCATCAGGCACGCAGGTGGGGGGCGAAACCCGTACACTCACCCCCTTATGGAACGCCGAAAGATCTTGCTCGATGCCGACGTGGGGATCGATGACGCGATCGCCATGCTGCACCTCGCTGGGCGCAGCGACGTTGAGCTACTCGCCGTTGGCAGTGTGCACGGCAACATCCCCTCTGACCTTGCCGCCACCAACGCCCGCCGCCTCCTTGAGCTCTGCGGCCTTGACGACGTTCCGGTCGCCATTGGCGCACGCCGGCCGATGGCGCAGCCGCTCGCCACCGCCGAGTGGGTGCACGGTGAAGATGGTCTCGGCAATACCAACCAGCCCGCGCCAAAGCGCGGGCCAATCACTGAGGATGCGGTCTCGCAAATCCTGCGCCTGACGCGCGAGCGGCCTGGTGAGATCGATCTCCTCGCCGTTGGCCCACTCACCAACCTCGGGCTCGCCCTCTGCCTTGACCCAGAACTTGCTGGGCGCGTGCGCTCTGTCGTGGTGATGGGTGGCGCGATAGCCCACGAGGGGAACGCCTCGGCTACCGCTGAGGCCAACATCTGGCACGACCCTGAGGCGGCAAACCTCGTCTTTGGTGCCGAGTGGCCGGTGACCATGGTTGGACTTGATGTGACCCAGGTCACGCGACTCCGCACCAAGGAGCTTGCTGACATCGAGGCGCTCGGCTCGGTGCGCTCAAAGTTCGCGTTGAAGGTGTTGAGCCACTACCTCGATGTCTATCAGCGAACGTTCGGCACGCGCGAGTGCCCACTCCATGATCCGCTCGCTGCTGGCATCGTCGCTGACCCCACCTACATGACGGAGTGGCTCGATCGCGCGGTAGAGGTGAACACCACCGGCCCAACGCGCGGCACAACGATCATTGACCGACGCGCTTGGATGACCCCAGCGGCCGACGCTCGCGAAACACGAGAGCGCAACGGCGGCAAAGATGCCACGCCTCCCCTCGTACGAGTACCGATGAAGGTTGATGGTCCGCGCTTCGTCGCCGACCTCATTGCCTCGCTGAAGTGACATCTAACGCGCCGATGGTTGCGGCAGCGGTGCCGCGCCCGGCACGGACACTGGTTCTAGGTTGTGGCTCGATCGGACAAGCGGTTGTACCGCTGCTGATCCGTGACCTTGGGCTTGATCCCCGCTCCATTCGGGTCGTAGAGATGACCGATACGCGCCACCGCATCACCGACTCCATCGCGGCAGGGGTGACCTACGAGCAGGCTGCCGTCACCCGCGAGAACCTCGCCAGCTTTCTAACTGAACGACTGTCGAGCGGAGACCTACTCCTTGATCTGGCGTGGAACATTGATGCAAACACCATTATTGGTTGGTGTCGTGCCGCTGGCGTGCGATACCTGAACACCAGCGTCGAGGTGTGGGAGCCGTACACCGACATTGCAGAGCAGGAGCCAACCTCGCGAACGCTCTACGCCCGTCACATGGCGATGCGCGAGATGATCAAGGGCTGGGGCGACAACGGCGGCCCGAGTGCGATCGTGGAACACGGGGCGAATCCAGGCTGGGTCAGCCATGAGGTGAAATTTGCGCTTGAAGAGCTAGGCGCGGAACTTCTCAAGCGCGGCCTCGTCGCAGGCTCCACGCGCGATGCCCTTACCGAGGCGTTGATCGCGGGCGATCACGGGCGCATAGCAGAGGCTTCTGGTGTCAAGGTGATTCAAATTGCGGAACGCGATACGCAGCACACGGATCAGCCGAAAGAGGTCGGTGAGTTCGTCAACACCTGGTCGGGTGAGGGGTTCTACGAAGAGGGAGTCGCGCCAGCGGAGCTCGGGTGGGGAACGCACGAGAAGACCCTTCCCCCGCGCGGCCTCGCCCATGCCGACAATGGGCCACACAATCAGATCCTGATTCAGCGCGCCGGCATGGAGACACTGGTGCGCACCTGGGTTCCTGGCGCAGATCCTGCTCGCGCCACTAGCGAGGGACTACCAACGATCGGCATGCTCATTCGACACGGTGAGTCGTTCACCATGAGCGACTGGCTCACCGTACGAACTGCGGATGGTGCGGCGCAATACCGGCCAACCGTCTATTACGCCTACTGCCCATCGGACTCAGCGATCGCCTCGGTGCACGAGCTTCGCGGCAACAACTGGAAACATCCGGAGCGGTTCCGTCTGCTGAACAATGAGATCATTCGAGGCGAAGATCGCCTTGGCGTTCTTCTCCTTGGTCACCCGCTCAAGGCGTGGTGGAGCGGATCGCTCTTGTCGATTGATGAGGCGCGCTTGAACTTGGCAGGGCATTCTGCCACCACCCTGCAGGTTGCAGGTTCGGTCATTGCTGCAGTGGCGTGGCTGCTCCGGCATCCGAGCGAGGGGCTGCGAGTACCCGACGAACTACCGCACAACGAGCTCCTGGCAGACGTTCGTCGCTACATCGGCACCCGCTGGTCTGGCACAGTGGACTGGACGCCGCTCCAGGACCGCCTTGAGCTCTTCCCAGACCCTGCGAAGCCGCTCCCAACCGACCCATGGCAGTTCGAGGCGTTTCTCGTAGTCGACTAAGGGTCCTGCACGTGCCACGCTGCTGGCACGCGCACCTGCCAGACTAAGAACATGAAGAGGACTCAGCGCACCCCTTGGCTTGCGACCGCAGCCCTGGTCGCCCTGATCGTTGGCTCCGCTGCCGCGCCGCGAACATTTGGCTGGGGTGCTGGCCTAGTCGCCGCGGCCGACGAAGAGCCGATCGGCGGGGATCCGATCGTCGACGAAAGCGTTGCTCCCGATGAGAGCGTGGCACCAGACGAGAGCCTTGCTCCCGATGTCTCGCCTCCTGGCGATGAAGAGCCGACGCCTGACCCGGGGCAAGATCCAGGAGACGAGACTGGCCCTGATGCATCCGTAGACCCTGATGCGACAGATGGCGAGGGCGGCGATGTCGAGGCATCTCCAAGTGATGAGCCAGCAACACCAACGCCACCAGCACTCACACTCGGCGATTTACTCGCTGCCGCCACCGCGAGCACACCCTTTGATGCCGACCTTGCGCTGCAGATTTTGCGCGACTATGCACCTGCAGGCGCACGTGCCGTTGAAGTTGCAGATCGACAAAGCTTCCGTAACGCACGCACGTACACCCTCCGTGATGTGCGTAGCTGGTCACGCCTTCCACAACTTGGTACCTCAAGCGCAACGGTGTGGATGCGCTTCGTTGGCGGCTCAGAGCGGACGCCGTTCGCGGTTACCGCTGGGCGCGATCGTAGCGATCCGCGCATCAGCAGCGTTCGAGTCCGCGAAGGTCGGGCACCTCACGGAAACCCACCGCCGTATCTCCTAACGGTTTTTGGCAGCGATACGGGCTCGGGAGCCGTTGCCATTGAGGTACGCGTTGGTTATGAGAAGCCGCTCAGGTTTGCTGTTGGCAATGAGATCGAGATTGGCCCGTTCCTGAAATCCACAAGTGGGAAGATTGTCTTGTTGATGCGTGGTGTCACCGTTGAGGTACGCCTTATTGATGCGGCAGGGAACGAGAGTTCCTGGCGCCGCGTACGAATTCCGTAACTACAGAATCGCCCGCCACCGCGCCGCCGCGTACGCCGTGGCGATGAGCGCAAGCCCACCAGCAACGATCAGCGCGCCTGGGGCGCCAATGAGTGACACTACCGCGCCTGTGCCAAGGCCACCGATTGGTGTGGAGCCGGCAAAGACGGTGGTGTAGACGCTCATCACTCGTCCGCGCAACGCCGGTGGCGTAGAGGTTTGAATCGAGGCGTTCGCAGTGGCGGCCATGGCGATAGCGCCGAACCCGGCTCCAAAGAGAGCAACGCCAGTGGCGACTGCTGCCCACCCTGCGCCGCTGCCGCTCGTGAGTCCCGCAGCGATCGAGAGGATCCCGAGCGCTGCAGCTCCACCAACGATCACCACGGTGCGGGGTTTGCGGAGCATGGCAACAGCGAGCGCCCCACTCAGCGAGCCGAGACCAATCGCGGCCATCAGCAAGCCGAGGCCTGGTGCTCCAACCTGCAGCACACTTCGGGCGAGGATCGGGATGATGACATTGAAATTCATCGCCACGCCAGAGACCACGCCGATCACAAACACGCAGAGGGCGATGAGGGGCGTGCGCGCCACAAATCGCACTCCTTCTGCGAGGCTGATCAATACGTCGGCAACGGTGCGCGGGCGTGGAGTGCGCGGCGCGGGTCGCAGTTCATCGGCACGCATAAAGATGAGCGCCAACAACACGGCAAGAAAGCTTGCACCATTCACGGCAAAACATCCCGCGACGCCGATAATGCCGATCAGCACGCCGCCGATCGCCGGGCCAATTACGCGCGCGCCATTGAACATGGCTGAGTTCATTGCCACAGCACGGCCAACCTCATCTTCGGGAACCATCTCACTGAAGAACGACTGACGTACGGGCATGTCGACAGCGTTTACCACGCCAAGCAGGACGGCCATGAGGACGAGGAGGGACAGCGTCATGAGCCCCGCTGCAACGAGGGTGGCCTGAAGGAGTGCGAGGGTCATCAGACTGACCTGAGTTCCCATGAGTGCGCGGTGTTTCGGCAGCGCATCGGCAAGGACACCGCCGAAGAGGCCGAGGATCATGACCGGAGTGAACTGCGCGGCGGCAATGATGCCGAGCCACGCCGGCTCGTGGGTGAGCTCGGTGATGTACCAGGCCTGGGCAATGGACTGCATCCAGGTGCCCGCCAGCGAGACGAGTTGCCCGAACCAGAAGAGTCGGTAATTTCGATGGCGAAACGGCCCACGCCAGGCTGGGGCGACGCGAGATCGAGTTCGTGGTGAAGGCATGCCCAGAGGCTACACCTGTGCGGAGTCACCACGCATTCGCGCGGCGGGGTGAATTAGCGGCGCTTACCCTTTGCGGCTCGCTTCACCATTTTGACGCTAACGGGGGGCTCATCGCGGCGAATCGCAGCGACGGCGGCAACAACTGGCAAGGCGAAGATCGCGCCGAGGACGCCGCCCACGAGCCCGCCGATGCTGCCCGCAATGAAGACGGTGGTTCCTGAGAGGCGCAGCACACCGTTCATCAGTCGTGGCGCGAGCTGTGTGGCACAGAGGAGCCAGCCCACAATGATCACGATGGAACCGGGAAGAACGTAAGGGCCAGCGGCGAGTATGGAGAGCGCGAGTGGCGGTAGTACCGCAGCACCCTGCCCGATGGATGGAATCGCCATGACAATACCGCCGAGCACTGCGGCGAGAAGCCCATCCGCTCCGGCAATCGTGGCGCCGACATAAACGACTACGCCGTAGACAAACCCGAGTGCGACATGGCGACCGATGAACCGCGCAATGATCTCTTCGAGAATCTTTCGTGAGCGCTGTGCGCTGCGGACTCGCCCGCGCGTTGCAAGCTGATCAACGGAGTCAAGATGGGCAGGATTCGCTGAGAGAATGATGCCAATGCCGATCGCCAAGATCAGAGGGCCAAGCGCACCAATGGCACCCGCAGCGATCGCCGCAATATTTGATTGCAGGGAGGTTGCCACCTCGCGAATCGCAAGAATCACCGTTGTTGCGAGAGGAACGAGATCCACGCTGAGCCCAACAGAGGCGAGCAGGGCACCTAGTCGTTCTACCATTACGCCTACATCAGCCGGAGTAGGCTCTGGCCCCGCGATGATGCCGCCGAGTGATCGAGCGAACGCGATCGCAAGTTCAATCGCGATGATGATGACTGGAACAGCACCAGCAATCCACACAAGGAGTGCCGCCCGTGTACGTGTCCAGCCGCGTGCCACCAGCTGGTTGATTGGAGCGTCGGCTAACGTCGCGAGGAGCCACCCACCAGCCAGCGCGTAGAGGAGGGGGCCTTGCGCTGAAATGAGCGTAGTAACTACGCCAAGCCCCGCCGTGATGGCGACGAGAGCAAGGCTTGCGAGTGTCGCCCAGGCGATGAGGCGAACGCTCTGTGGCCACTCATCGCTGCGGAGGGGATTGAGCAGATTCATGAGTTGATCCTAGTTCAGTGCTGCACGCACGATGTCAAGCGGGAGCGCCACGGCTGTGGTGCCATCAGCACCACTCATTGTTTCAGCGGCGAAGAGCGAGTCCAGGATTGCCGACTCCGTCGCGTCAGCGGTCGCCTCAAAGAGCGCTGAGAGGTGCGCGTTGACGACCATGGTGATCGAGGCTTCAAACGGCTCTTTCGGCTCCAGGTCTTCTGCGGGGAGATGCCCATTCGCCGTGCTGAAGCTCAGCACAAAATCACCCGACGAATGTTCACCAACGCCACCGACACGACCGATGCCGATCACGGCACGCTGCGCGAGGCGGTCGAGTTGCATCGGCAGGAGTGGCGCATCCGTCGCGACGATCACAATGATGGAGCCTGCTCCGCCGCGCGGATCATCGGGCTTTGGCGCAGCAGCAACCTTCTCCCATGGAAGTGGGTAGTGCTCGGTGGAGAGTGGGCCACCGGGAGCGGCGAGCATCTTTCCGTACAGCGTTAGTCGGTGGCGACGGCCATGGTTCGCCTGAACGAACACCCCGATGGTGTATCCGCCAAGTTCTGCTGGGAGTTTGCGGCTTGCCGTGCCATTGCCGCCCTTGAAGCCGTGGCAGATCATGCCGGTTCCACCGCCCTGATTTCCGCGCGGCACTGGTGCGCCGTTCGGTAGGGCGGCGGCAGCATCGAGCGCCTGTTGTGCGTGCGCCGCGGTGACATGGAAACCGTTCACATCGTTCAGTACGCCATCCCACGTCTCACCCGCAACAGGGAGGCTCCACGGTGGCGCGTCTGGCACGTGGTCCAGCGACCAGCCGATCATCGCGTCATGGACCACGCCGACCGAATGCGTGTTGGTGAGGCAGATCGGCGAGGTGAGAAAACCAGACTCGCGAATCCACTCCAACCCCGTAAGCTCGCCATTGCCGTTCAGCCGATGCGTGCCAGCAAAGAGAGGATGCCCCATCTCGGCGAGCGGGCGCGGAAGGATGGCGGTGACACCGGTGCGAATTGGTCCAACGCCGCGCTCAAGCGCACCGTTGCCCTTGATGATGGTGATCGCCGCAACGCGCACACCCGCCACATCGGTGATTCCGTCGGTTGGGCCCGGGGTAAACCGACCGATGCGGATTCCAAGGTCGGTAGCGCGGGTGTCTCGTGGCATGGGGGTAGTGTGCCATCCCGCACTACACTCTCCCCATGTTGCCGCCGATGAAGCCCAAGAGCCGCACTCCGCGTGAGCGCATGCCCTTTCGGCATATCGGCTCAACGATCCTGCTCGCAACGTCGTTCAATCTCGCTGCGGGTGCGCTCGTCACGTGGGGGATTGATCAGCAGATCGGACCCTGGGCCCCAGGCGGGGTGGTGGTGGTCACTGAGGATCCATCAACCGGCGCAAGTGGCTCCCCTACCCCACAGGCGGACCCGTCCGATCCGTCTGAGCGATCGCGCACCACGCCGCCACCCCTCCCACCAGTAGATCCGAGCCTGCTCGTCCCCTCGGTCGCCGGTGACCCTGTCCGCGTCTTGGTGAGCGGCGTCTGGATCAACCTCCCTGTGGTGCGCCCGCCACTCGAAACAGATGGCTCGCCACGATTCCCCTGGTGCCGCGTCGCCGAGTGGATGCCGAGCAAGGGGAAGGCCGACGGGAAGACCGGCATCCTCTTTATCTACGCACATGGCCGCTACTGGGAGTTCGGTGGACTCCTCGACAAGACGCCAAAGCAGATGCTCGGCCAGGTCATTGAGGTGGATGTTTTGCCGAACGGTGCCGGACAACAACTGATGCGCGTTCGCTACCGCGTGATCGAGGTGCGACAGCACATCTTGAGCTGGGCCGACATCAGCGATGTGCCGAATGGCCGCGTCGTTTTGCAGACCTCAGAGACTGATCACCACGACGGAACAAAGATGGTCGTCATCGGTAAATACATTGAAACGACAACCTCGACGCGGCCGGTGCCGGTAGCAAAGCCGCAGATCTGCGAATAGCCTGATGCAGGCTTCGAAGAACACTGCCGAGTTCCGCCCCGACATTGAGGGGTTGCGGGGCATCGCCATCCTCCTCGTACTTCTGTTTCACGCGGGTCTCCCGGGGACGCCCGGTGGATTCATTGGCGTTGATGTGTTCTTCGTCATTAGCGGCTTCCTCATTACCGGCAAGCTCTGGCGTGAATCACAGCAGCCTGGCGGGCTGAGTATTGCCAAGTTCTACGCATGGAGAATCCGTCGCCTCCTCCCAGCGGCCCTCGTCGCCGTGGCGCTCATCTCACTGGTTGGGCTACTGATTGCCGCGCCGCTCAATCGCAGCGAGTTGGCGGCAGATGGTGCCGCGTCGGCGCTCTCCATCGCCAACATGCGGTTCATCGGTTCGGTGGATTACTTCGCACCAACATCGAGCCCGTCGCCCTTCCTGCACTTCTGGTCACTGAGTGTTGAGGAGCAGTTCTACCTCGTCTGGCCGGCCCTCATCGTGCTGCTCACGTGGCGGGGCGGCAGTTTGCGGCGCCTGAGCGCGGCGCTCCTTATTGCCGTGTTCGCCTCCTTTGCACTGAGCGTGTGGCTCACCGACGCTTCGCCAGCACGCGCCTTCTACCTACTGCCGACGCGCGTCTGGCAGCTTGGGGCTGGTGGTCTCCTCGCTCTCATTGGCGTGGTGGGTACCTCGCGACATGCGGGTGCTGCTGCGTGGGCGGGACTCGCCGCTATTGCGCTTGCGGGCGTGGCCCTCACCGCGGAGATGCCGTATCCGGGGCTCGCCGCCATTCTGCCGACGGCGGGTGCCGTTGCGCTGCTCTATGGCGGCGCTGCGCCGAGCGGGCCCAAGCGCCTCCTCGCCGCCGCGCCGCTCCGTTTCCTCGGCAAGATCAGCTACTCGCTCTATCTGTGGCACTGGCCACTCCTCGTCCTCCCCGCCATGTTTCTCGAGCGCGACCTCACCAGCGTTGACAGCGTGGTGGCCGTTGCTGCAGCGATATGCGTCTCGTGGCTGAGCTGGCGCTTTGTTGAGCAGCCCTTCCGCTACGGAGATCGCTCACGGCGCGCCACCTCATGGAGCGCCATTCGTGCTGGCGTTGCGGGAATCCTCGCTGTCACCCTCTTCACGCAGGGTCTCGCAGCTGGGCTCGCAGCGCCTGCGGTTGTTGTTCAGCCATCACCGAGCCCCTCGGGCTCGCCGGTGGCGAGCGACGGCCCAATCACGCTGCCAGCAGATCTGACCCCATCGCTAACATCGGCGCGCGATGATGAGGAGCGGCTACGCGGCGACGGCTGCCTCGCATTTGAGCGCGTAGTGACACCGCCAAAGTGCGAGTACGGCGTCAAGGGCGCAGCGATCACAATCGCCCTCGTTGGTGACTCGCACGCCTCGCACTGGTTCCCCGCCATCGAAGCAATCGCGCTGGAGCGCGGCTGGCGTCTGCTCACGTTCGTGAAGGTGTCGTGCTCGTTCACCACCCTCGTGCAGCGCAACCTGGCGCTGAAGCGTGAGTATCGTGAGTGCACCGCGTTCAACGAGGCGACGGTGGCGCGTCTCAATAAAATCAAGCCGGCGCTCACGATCATCGTGAATCGCCGCACCTTCCGACCAATCGGCGGTGGTGACACGCCAGAACTGGCTGGGGCCGCGTTCGGCGCGATGGTCGCTCGACTCCCTGGTGCAACGGCGATCATCGTCGATACGCCAGACCCTGGTCGTGACGTTCCCGCCTGCCTCTCGAAGCATCCGAACGACATTCGCGCCTGTTTCTTCGCCCAGGGCGATGTAGACAATGGTGAGATTGGCGTGGCAGAGCGCGTGGCGGCCACCCTTTCGGGGGCGCAGCTTATTGATCTCACCGGCAGTATTTGCGCCGCATGGCCCTGCTCGCCAATTGCCGGGAACATTCTGATATATCGCGACGAGGATCACATGACAGAGACGTTCTCACGGAGTCTCACCGCTCCACTCAAGGTTGAGATCGCGAAGTTGCTACCGCGCTAGCGCTGCGCCCGCTCTGCGGCGTAGAGCATGATCGCGGATGCCACCGCAAGGTTAAGACTCTCAGCGGTGCCAAGCATGGGAATGAGTGCGGCACTTGCACAGGCGCTGCGCAGGTTGGCGCTTAAGCCATCCGCCTCGGTGCCGATCACGATCATGGTTGGTGCTGCGTATGAGAGCTCGCTGTAATCGGCCGCTCCGTCGAGTGCTGTGGCGACCGTGCTTCCCGGCCAGCGCCTCAAGAGCGCGACTGCCTCTTCATATGTTGCCCGATAGATCGGCACCGTAAAGATTGATCCCATCGTGGCGCGCACCGTTTCAATGGAGTACGGGTCGCAGGTGTTACCAACGAGAATCACACCGCCGGCAGCACAGGCATCGGCGCTGCGAATGGCGCTCCCGAGATTGCCAGGGTCGCGCGGCGCCTCAAGCATGAGCCAACGCGCAGCGCGACTCGGATCAATGCTCGCAGATGATTGGGCCTCTGGCGCAGGGTCGGCATAGACGGCGAGCTGCTCCTGTGGGTTGTCGCGGCCGGTGATCTTGGCGAGCACCTCGGTCGTAACCGAGAACGACTCACGCGCGTGGCTTGCTCCACCGTCGATGGGGGCGCGGAGTGGCCCAGCGGTCAGCAGCATCTCGGGGATCCAGCCCGCGGCCGTGGCGGTGGCGATCGTGCGCTCACCCTCAGCCAAGAAGAGGCGCTGCTCGTCGCGTCCCTTCGGCGTGCGCAGGGCGCGCAGCCCTTTCACGACCGGGTTGGAGAGGCTCTCAATGCGCAGAGGTTGCATGGGGGGAGGATACCCCTAGGGGGCGGCAACAGTTTCGCCAATCACTCGCAGCAGAGAGTCACTGCCACGCGCATCCTGCGACAGCTCCCAGATCATGATCCCACCGGCTAACTGCAGGGCAAGCTCTGTCTTGCGCCGAATCGTGGCTGGCCCGTTGTAGTTCTGTTCAACCCCATTGAAGAGAACTCGATCACCACTGGCAGTCACTGGATCGTTCGCAAGTAACGTGCGATAGGTGGCGTTCCCCGGCCGAGCGTAGAACGGCACGCCGAGCACCAGCTTCTCGGGATCAATGCCTCGGGCAAGCCAGCTAGCGATCGACCGCTCCGCCGCTCCAAATGAGGAGTGATCGTCTCTCGGTCCGTCGTACGCCATCAGGTTGATGAAGTCGAGTTGTTCAACGGCGTCTGTCGAGACCCCCTCCGCATCTGTCGCGTTGGCGAGCACTGCCGCCGTAACGAGCGCACCCGTCGGGAGCGCCGAGCGGAAGGCGACCGCGAGTGCAGCGAAGTGTGCCGCCGACGCACCTACGTTTGGATACTCCCAATCAATGTCAACACCATCAAGCTGATAGGTGGCACAGAACTCTGCCACAAGTTTCGCGAGCTTTGCGCGAATCGCCGGATCAGCTGCGAGGGTCTCGAACTCCTTATCCCAGCCCCAACCTCCAACGGCGATAAGCACCTTGACGTCATGCTTCTTCGCTTGCGAAACGACAGCGCGCAAGTGATTCGGCGCGCTGAATGGGCGTACGGTGCCGTTCGCTCGTGGAATGAGGAACGAGTAATTGATATGCGTTAAGAGCGAGAAGTCAATCGCATCAATGTTTGCCGCTGGCGTCACGTAGCCAACGACCTTGAACGGTTGCGTTCGCGTGATTGGTGATGAAATTGTCGACGTAGTTGGAGCCACCGCAGCCGAGCAGCCGATGAGTACGAGGGCGAGGGCCACGGCGCTCCACGCCGCACGGGTACTACGACACATCAGCGAAGCGTCTTTATCTTTCCGAGATCAACGCGCGGCGACGGTCCGGCCGGTGCAGACCAGGCAACGAGTGTCACCTTGTAGGTAACTCCCTTGACGAGGCTGGTGATCGTGCAGTGCGCAGGGGTTCCTGCGGCTGGGTTGACCGTAGATCCAGCAAGGGTGCAGCTGCGGGTCGTCCGACCTTTTGCCGTGGCGGTGGCGATCCAGCCGCTCGTCAGAGTTGAATCAGTAGGGAGCGTCCAGTCGACGCGAATGGTGCCCCTCCCCGCCGTGAGCGTTGCACCAACAGGGGCGCCAGGTGCCTGGGTCGCCCAGACGCCGATGCAGCGCCCACCGCTGCCACCAGGTGCTGCGCTGCGCACTCGTGTGGCGGCGTACACCGTTCCGAATGCGCTCGACGCGAGGGCGTCGGGCTCAATCACAAGCCCTGTGCCGATGGTCGTGTACCGCTGCGTGATGGGATCCCACACGGCGAGGTTCGGCGAATCCAGCGCGCCGGCTTTTGCAAAGTAGCCACCAACGGCAACGGTGCCGTCGTTGAGCGTGGCCATTGCTGTGACCCACGCCGTGCGTCGCGGGTAGCTAACGCTACCACCCAACGCGATCCAGCCGCCGGGAGCGGCAGGTTCAATCTTCTGGATCGCTTCGCCGTACCAGCCAACACCACGCCCGATCAACGGGTGGCCGAGCGAATCCACGACCATGCTCGTCGGAAGATCAGAGAAGAGGCGAGCATCGCCGATCGTGCTCCACACTTTTGTTGTCGGGTTCCATGTTGATACCAACCCATCAACAAACCGACCGGCCGCGTAGACCGTGCCGTCGCCTGCAAGTGCAACGGTGACAACGTCAGATTTCAGTCCGGTGCCAAGGGCGAGCCATCGCTTTCGTGCTGGGCTCCACGTGGCGATGTTTGCCGAGGCGACGCCACCCGCACGCTTAAAGTGGCCCCCGACCAGCAGGTTGCCGCTCACCGCGTCCAGTGAGAGTGTTCTGACTGATATCGATTTTCCGCTGAGCCCCGTGCCAACCTTCGACCAGATGCCTGTTTTCAGATTGAGCTGGGTGATCCCGACAACCGCAACGCGACGGTTACCCCGCGTCACACTACTGAAGTTTCCGGCGACGTAGAGGAGATTTCGAGAGGCATCGACGACGAGCGCGTATACGGAGGCAACGCGTCCGGCAGAGGTCTTCAGGTTAGCAAGTGCCTGCCATGTGCCGGTTCGTGGGTCGCGCACGGCGAGGCCCGCCACCCCCACACTTGCGGCCATCGTGAGACCAGTGCCGCCAACGGCGAGGCGCCCATCAGGCAGCTCAGCCATCGTTGTGGTGCTCCCCGTCCAACCATCGGTTGAGCCGAGTGCGATCCAGCGGGCCGCCAGCGCATCGCTGCTGCTGCTCGGTGTGAGGTCGCCGCAGAAATCGGCGGGAAGGACGACTGGCGCGTCGGGTGGCTCTGGATCTCCGCTATCTGCAGCGGTCAAGCGCGGCACGCCGCTTCCATCAACGGCGGGCTGATCAATCAACTTGAAGAGCTCTTGCACAAGGTCATCGGCGAACGAGTTCGTCGTCGGTGAGCCGTTCGCCACGGCGGCGATGGTGATCCCTAATGTGGGGATGCGATGGAGGGAGCTTGTGACGCCCGAGAATCCACCGTTATGGCCGTAGCTGCGTAGCTCGCCGAGCCAGGTTCGATCTACTTGTGTGCCGTAGTTGTAGAGCCACGATGACCATGTCTGGAGCCCAATGCCATTCATGGCGAGCGTTGCCTCTCCCTCGGTGAGTCGATTCCCCCAGAAGAGTTCCGCGAAACGGGCGAGGTCACGCGGTGTCGAGAGTATGTCTCCTGCGCCACGGAGCACTGCTCCCACCGCCTTGCTCGGCCCCCATCCAGCAAACCCGTACGGCTTACCGCCCATATGTGGTCGAGCCGCCCCTACTTTTGGCCCCCATCCCGTTTCGGTCATACCCATTGGATCAAGCAGCAACGACTGCACCAGTGTCTTCCAGTCGACGCCAGTGGCACGTTCGGCAGCGATCGTAACGAGGGTGAAGCCCGAGTTGGAATACGAGAAGTTCCCAACGGTTGTGGGCGGAAGTAGGCCCTGCACCGCCGTTAGGGGTGTGACCTTTGCGTTCTGATTTCTGCTCAGCCACCCCATTCTTGAATCTTTGTCGGTCAGCCAATCGCTCATGCCAGATCGGTGCAAGAGCAACTGGGCGATGGTGACCTCTGGTTTCACGTCAGCTTCGGGGACAAGCGTCGAAGCGTGCGTGCTGAGCGGCATGATTCCGCAGTGATCTAGGAGCAGGGCAACTGCGGCGGTGAACGCCTTGCTGGTGCTCGCAATGGCAAACGGCATGGATGCGGTGACGGTACGCCTGCTCTTGGTGTCACCAATCCCGGCGGTAGCGGTGAGACTGCGGCCATCGTCCCAGCGAATGGCTACCGAGACGCCTGGGTGGCGAGTCCGACGCGCCTTCTGCCAGGCGACGACCTTGGCGGAGAGGGCCTTGGCAAGTGTGGGATCAACGGCACGTGCCACCGGAAATGGCACGGGGCGTGCCGCACAGGCGCGCCAGTCCACAGGATCTGTCGCGGAGACTGGCGTGGCAACGTGGCCCGAAACACTGAGTGCGGCGACGAGCAGCGCGACGCAGAGGCGAGCAGCGCGACGCGAGGTGGCGGCAATTGGCATACGGGAAGTCTAGCGCCGTAACCCCTCAGCGACTACGCGTGGAGCCCGAACTGTACGGCCGCGAGTTCGGCGTAGAGGCCGCCCTTCGCACGCAACTCCTCGTGTCGACCGCGCTCAACGATGGTGCCGTGATCCAACACGATGATCTGATCCGCCGACGCCACGGTGCTCAACCGGTGCGCCACGGCGATGGTGGTGCGGCC
The DNA here is from genome assembly GCF_040397215.1 of Candidatus Limnocylindrus sp. Taxonomy (NCBI): domain Bacteria; kingdom Bacillati; phylum Chloroflexota; class Candidatus Limnocylindria; order Candidatus Limnocylindrales; family Candidatus Limnocylindraceae; genus Candidatus Limnocylindrus; species Candidatus Limnocylindrus sp. Next base: position 56,015 of record NZ_JBBAWK010000003.1, on the reverse strand, counting down.
CGCCATGGCGCGTTCAAGCGCCTGTTGCACATGACGCTCCGAGACCGAGTCGAGTGCCGAGGTCGCCTCGTCAAGCAAGAGAATTGGTGGGTCTTTCAAGAGCACGCGGGCAATGGCCAGACGCTGACGCTCGCCACCGGAGAGTTTGTAGCCGCGCTCGCCCACGACGGTATCGAGCCCTTGCGGCAGCTCCTTGATGCGCGCTGCAAGTGACGCCCCTTCGAGAGCCACGAGGATCTGTATATCGGTCGCCTCTGGTCGCGCATAGAGCAGGTTGTCGCGGATACTCGCGTGCAGCAGGTGCGTCTCTTGCGTTACGACACCGATCATCTCGCCGAGCGATCGCAGCTTGATGCCGCGCACATCCACACCATCGAGTTGCACTGAGCCCGCACTCGCATCCCAGAAGCGCGGAATCAAACTCAAGATCGTGCTCTTTCCTGAACCCGATGGGCCAACGAGGGCGGTGAGGCTTCCGGGCTCGGCGGTAAATGAGATGTTGGTTAGGCCGAAGGAATCACGCCGCTGCCGCCCCTGCCCTGCTGGCGGCGCCGGGTAGCGGAAGCTCACCTCGTGCACGGTGACCTGCCCGCGAACGCCGGAGCGGGTCAGCGTGACCGCGTTCGGCGCGTCAACAATCTCGGGGACAAGATCGAGATAGGCAAAGATGCGCTCGAAGAGCGCGAGGCTTCCGCCAATCTCTACTTGTAGGCCAAGTAGTGAGGCAAGCGGGAAGAAGAGTCGGCTCTGCAGCGTGGTAAAGGCGACGATGTCGCCGATCGTCGGCGCGTCGGGTGCGCCAGCGACAGAGAGTGAACCGGCGGCGAAGTAGACCAGCGCTGGAATGCCGCTGAAGACCACCTGCACCACCACGCCAACCCAGCGGCCGGTGAGCGCCTGTCGCAACTGCAGCGTGGCGAGCTCGTCGGAGCGTTGTGTGAAGCGCTCGGCACCAGCCTCAGATCGACCAAATGATTTCGCCAAGAGTGCGCCGCCCACTGAGAGATGCTCTTCGGCAATTGCCGTGAGGTCGGCGAGTGCCGTCTGCACCTCGCCACTCGCCTTGCGGCGGGCCGCTGAGGCCTTTGAGCTCAAGAAGAGGAAGAGTGGCGCAACGGCAACGCTTACTGCTGTGAGGCGCCAGTCGATGATCGTCATCGCCACCAGCGTTGAGACGACGATGGCAATGCTTGAGGCGAGGTTCGCCGCCGCATCGCTGACGACCGATTGCACCCCCGACACGTCGTTGGTGAGGCGGCTCTGAATCTCGCCGGTGCGCGTCTCCGAGAAGAATCGGATCGGCATCGACTGCACATGGGTGAAGAGCGCATTGCGCAGGTCGCGCATCACGAACTGACCCACAGAGGCGGTGAGCCACGCCTGGGCGAGTCCGATCCCGCCGTTGATGATCGGCACCACCACCATCAGCCCGGCGTAGAGGGCCAGCAGGCCAAGATCACGCTGCGGGATCGCCTCGTCAATGAGGAGCTTTAAGAGGTACGGGTTGGCGAGCCCCAAGATGCTCGACCCAAGAATGGCGAGCCCAATGACGCTCAGTCGCCCTCGAAATGGCCCGAAGAACTTCGCCGCTCGTCGTAGCAGTGGCAGTGCCGCCCCAGCTGGCTTCGTTGGGCCGCTCGCGTCGCCACCGAACCTGTGGCCGCCGCGCCCGGGTCCCATGCCGACGCTCATGCGGGCACGGCGACGCGGGCGAGTGCGCTCATCAATAGAAGGCCCGTGGGCATGGCGGGATTCTATCCCGCCGAAGGCTAGATCCCCGAACCGTCGGCTGCCAGCTCGTCGGTGCGCACGCGTGCCTGCGAAAGTTGGCTCCCAGCCGGAACACTCTTGGTCAGCCATACGTTGCCGCCGATCGTTGAGCCGCGTCCAACGGTGATGCGACCCAAGACGGTCGCCCCCGAGTAGATCACCACATCGTCTTCGATGATCGGGTGCCGAGGCTGGCCCTTTACGAGGTTGCCGTCTTCACCCTTCGGGAAGCTCTTTGAGCCAAGTGTGACGCCCTGATAGAGGCGCACGCCGCTCCCGATGATCGCCGTCTCGCCGATCACCACACCGGTGCCGTGGTCAATGAAGAAGCGCTCGCCAATCGTTGCGCCGGGGTGAATGTCGATCCCCGTTGCGGAGTGTGCCGCCTCCGAAGCAATGCGCGGCAGCAGTGGCACGCTCAACGTATAGAGAAGGTGCGCCATGCGGTGATCGATCATCGCGCGTATGCCAGGGTAGCCGTGCAGAATCTCTGAGCGGCTGCGTGCCGCAGGGTCGCCCGCAAACGCTGCGGCGATATCGCCCTCAATCAGCGTGCGGATCGCGAGAAGCTCGGCTGCGAACGCCTGCGTGACGCGATCAACCTGATCAGGAGCGAGCCCCTCACCTGGTCGCTCGGCGGCGAACAGCACGGTGCAACGTCGAATCTGCTCGCGCAGGCCAGCGAGTGCTGCGGTGAGATGCGCGGCCACTGCCGCATCACCATCGGCCGCAACACCGAGCTCGCGTGGGAAGAGTGCCGCACGAAGTTCGGCCAACACACGGGTGATCTCACCGCGCGATGGCCGGTCGCTTGCCGCCACCGCACAACCCGCGAGGGCAGCGTCGGCGGCGGTGAGTGCGCGACTTAGATCGGTTGCGTCAGAACTCACAGAGCGATGCCGCTGGCATCAAAGAGCCCCTCGTAGAGCGCGGTGCTCAGGTAGCGCTCGCCCGAATCTGGCAGTACCACTACGATCGTCTTCCCGGCGTTCTCTGGCAGGTGCGCCAACTTCAGCGCAACGTGTGCCGCAGCACCGCACGAGATGCCAACAAGGATCCCCTCTTCACGAGCGATGCGACGCGCCATGGCGATCGCCTCTTCGTTGGTCACGGACTCAACCTGATCGATCAGCGAGATATCAAGAACGTCAGGAACGAATCCTGGCCCGATCCCTTGAATCTTGTGCGGCGCTGGCTGATTCGGCTGACCAGCAATGCGCTGCGCAATGACTGGGCTGGTGGCAGGCTCAACGGCAACAATGTGCACCGCCTTACCGAGGCCCTTCTTAAAGTAGCGAGCGACGCCAGTAATGGTGCCGCCAGTGCCACTCCCTGCAACGAAGATGTCGACCTTCCCATTGGTGTCTGCCCAAATCTCTGGACCAGTGGTCGACTCATGAATCGCTGGGCCGGCTGGGTTCTTGAACTGCTGCAGCAGCACGTAGCGTGCAGGATCCGATGCGGCAATCTCTTCCGCCTTCGCGATCGCGCCTGGCATTCCCTTGGCGCCTTCCGTAAGGATGAGCGTTGCGCCGTAGGCAACGATGAGCTTGCGTCGCTCAATGCTGACGGTGTCGGGCATGGTGAGGGTGACCTTGTAGCCGCGTGCTGCGCCAACCATCGCCAAGGCGATGCCGGTGTTGCCGCTCGTTGGCTCCACGATCTCATTGCCTGGCTTCAGCACACCGCGCTTCTCGGCGTCGAGCACCATGGCGGTGCCGAGGCGGCACTTCACGGAGTAGGCAGGGTTGCGCCCCTCAACCTTGGCAAGCACTGTTGCGGCGGCGCCGTCGGTGACGCGGTTCAGGCGCACGAGTGGCGTGCCGCCAATCGTGATGGCGTTGTCAGAGAAGATTTCTGGGTTCTGAACGGTCATGTCGGGTACCTCCAGCTATATGGTGGGTTGTGGACTACATCCGCCGCCCCCTCTGCCGTTTGGTCCCTGGTTGCGTGTGCCTCAGCGCGCGCAGGACGGCCTGAAGGAGAGCGACGGGCATCGACAGATGCTCGGCTCGCCAGCGGCTTGGGCAATGAGATCAGCTGCGGCCATTTGCATATCGTATCGCCTACGCGTGGAGGTCGTTACTGCAACGTCTCGCAACCGCTAAATGCGGCGCGTGACCCCGTCGATGAAGCCAAAGAGGCTGCTCTTGCGAGGGGTGGGGCTGACCCGAACACGCCAGATCGCGGCAGTGACCTTCAGTACGAAATAGATAGCCAGTGCCCCGGCTGCTCGCGCCATGATGTCGTGAACGTCGATTCGATAGGGCGGCACTGGGCTCGAGAAGTAATTCGAGAACCCCTGGCTGACCTCGAGACCCACCGCCATGATGCCGATGACGGCAAAGGCCGCCCGCCTGGCATCTCCGTAGAGGGCGAGAGTCGCCAGCAGGAACGTCGATGCTCCCATGCTCACCTGCATCAGCAACCACTGCGTTTGCAGAAGAGCAGGATCAAAGTTCATGAATGGAATCAGGCGAATCACATCGCTGCCGAGCGGCGCACGCGACCAATCAGAGTTGGGGAATCCAAACGGTGCCCAGACGTAGGCGACAAGGGCGGCAAACGCAATGGTGCTCACCGTCGTTCCACGGGATCGATAGATGCGCTGCGACTGCTGCACAAACAGCACGACGAGGAAGCCAATCAGCCCCCCGATGATGCCCGTCCAGTCCCATTGCGCCAGCATGTCTGGGATTTTACTGAACGGGCTCCGTTTCCGCCAACCCCCCCCCGCAGGCGATACGATGCACGCATGAACACCCGAGAGCGCATGCAGCTCTTCCTTCGCAGCGAGACCGTAGGCGGTGCGCTGCTGATCGCTGCGGCGCTCATCGGCATCCTCCTGGCGAACAGCCCCCTCTCAGAGGTACTGCGCGCCGTTGCCACGACGCAGATCGGCAGCGACGCGCTCCACCTGAACCTCACCGTGCAGGAGTGGGCCGCCGACGGGTTGCTCGCCATCTTCTTCCTCGTGATCGGCTGCGAGCTCAAGCATGAACTGGTGGTGGGCACACTCTCGAAGCCGCGCCAGGCGGCCCTACCGGTTGCCGCAGCACTCGGCGGGATGATCGTTCCAGCGCTCCTCTACTTCGCAATCAATCAGGGCGGTGCGCCTGATGCGCTCAGCGGCTGGGGTATTCCGATGGCCACAGATATCGCCTTCGCCCTCGCAGTGCTCGCGGTGCTCGGTCGCGGACTGCCCACTGGGGTGCGCACCTTCCTGCTGACACTGGCGGTGGTCGACGATCTCGGAGCGATTCTAGTAATCGCACTCTTCTACTCCGCCAGCCTGCACGTAGAGTGGCTCGCTGTCGCAGCGGTGCTGTTGGCACTATTCGCGATTGCGCAGCGGCAACGCATCACCTCACCGCTCATCTACGTGCCCCTTGCACTCGGCACCTGGTACGCCGTGCACAGTGCTGGGATTCATCCAACAATCGCGGGCGTTGCCCTCGGGCTACTGATGCGCGTCAAGAAAGATCCTGGCGAGCAAGATGCGCCCGTCGACCGCGCAACGGAACGCTTTCATCCGATCAGCGCGGCGATCGCCGTGCCACTCTTCGCCCTCTTCGCCGCTGCAGTTGACCTTCGCTCCATCGACCTCGGTGCGGTAACCGGTTCGCCAATCCTGCTCGGCGTACTCGTTGGCCTCGTCGCCGGTAAGCCAATCGGCATCCTCGTTGCCGCCCGGCTCGCGACCGCGCTGGGGGCGAAGCTCTCGGCGGGCATGCGCTGGATCGACATTGCCCTTGTTGGGGAACTCGGCGGCATCGGCTTCACCGTCTCGCTCCTCATCAGCGAGCTGGCCTTTGCCAGCGAGGAGTCACTCGGCGCTGCGAAGATCGGCGTCTTGATCGCGTCGCTCGCCGCGGTTGCCCTCTCTGCCGTCGTTCTCGCTCTGCGGCGATCGCTCGCCCGCTAGCCCAACCCGATCGCGCTCGGCTATCCTCGCGGCATGGAAAACACCACGTTGAATCGCACCCTGGAGCACATGGCCTGGGCCAACACCCAGATGTTCACAGTGTTTGCAGCACTTCCTGTTGATGCGCTCGCCTACACCTCACCGGGCTCCGAATGGAGCGTAGGGGCGATTACCCATCACCTGGTCACCGCCGCCGAGAACTACGCCCAGCGCCTGCACGGCGAACCGCGCGCCGAGAAGCGCGAGCTCCCCACCACCGCTGCAGATCTACAGGCCCTTGCCGCCGCCCTCGTAGTTGCCGACGCCAAGCTGCACGCAGGAGCGCTGCTGCCTGGCGACGAGATCCTCACCTGGATCTCGTTTAGCGGCGAAGAGCTCTCGGTACCGCGCTGGGTGTTGGTGAACCAGGCCGTGCACCACGCCACCGAACACCGTGCCCAGATTGCCGGTGCCCTCGCCGCGAACGGCAACACCACGCTTGATCTAGACGCGCTCGACGTCTGGACGTATAACAACGCCCTCTAGACCGCTCGCGAAGCGCCGGAGCTAGCCTCCGCCTCTTGCGCGTTCTGGTCGTGCGATAGAAAGAGCAGCCCCGTTGCTGGCTTTGGCGAGAAGTGCGTCGCCTTCTGGGGCATCACCTGTTGTGCGAGTGCCATCGATGTCACAAGTTCCGCTCGCTCTGGCGGAAGGAGCAGAGTGATTACTCCTTTGGTGCGTGATGCTTCAACTGCGTCAGTTACTCGTCGCTCGTAGCGCAGCACGCCTGCGGCAATATCCGCCTTTGTGATTCCAAGGAGAGATCGAAGTAGATCCTCCACCCGCTGCGTGATCGGCTGCGCCTGTTGGCTTGGCGCCAGCGTGATAAGGTGCGCCACTCCATTGGCGCAGAGCGCAAACTCCGCTCGCTCGCCGCGGTGCGCTTCGGAGAATTGCTCTGCCGCATCAGCCAGGTCAGCTGCCTGAACAGTGACTACGTCGCTGCTCGCGCGAAGGGCGGTTAGGAATCGCTCGCTCTCGTACCCGCGCAGGATTCGGTGGGTGGCGTGCAGCGTTGGGCCAGCACCATCGGCCTCAACGATGAGGCCCATCGTGGCCGCAGGGCCGTCGTGGCGCTCGGCATATTCGCGCGCTGCTTCATAGCGGTGATGCCCGTCGGCAATGATCAGCGGGGCGCCAGATGCCCAGTCCAGCAAGGCGCGACCTGCATCGCTCTCTGGCGCTACGTGCCAGAGCTGAATACGCGTGCCATCGGGTGCCGTTGTGCGCGTTACTGGTTGACCCGCTGCAACCTGCGCAAACGCGGTGCTAAATGTGGTCGCGCCCCCCGCGCGCAGCAGCAGGATCGGCGACAGGTTCGCGCGCGTTGCCGCGAGCAGTGCCAGCCGGCCTGCGCGTGGTGCATCGAGGGTGCGCTCGTGCCCATACACGCCAGTCGCTGGTCCGTATGCGCCAACTGGCACCGCGGCGAAGATGCCGCGCATAGTGACGCCGCTCTCGCTGACCCCTTCGTACAGGTAGATCGCAGGCTCGGCTTCGTCGATCAGCACGCCGCTTTTGCGCCAGTCTTGCCAGAGTGCCGCGGACTCTTCGGGGGAGTTTGAGGCGTCGAGCGCTGCCGAGTTGAGCGGCTCGCTCGCGCGCAAGCGTTGAATGACCTCTGCCTCTGCCGCGTCATACGGTGGACTCAGGAGCGCATCAATCTGCTCGCGCGCGTAGCGCGTCGCCCGGAAGGGTCGTACGTTCGCCATGAGCGTCTAACGCCGCTGCGTTACGGCTTTGGCAGGTCGTTGAGCGCAGCCTCGATCTTGCTCTGCTCAAGGCTCAAGTCCTCGAGCTTGCCAGCGAGGTAGTTCTCATACGCCGCCAGGTCGAGGAAGCCGTGCCCGCAATTGTTGAAGACAATCACGGTCTCTTTCCCCTCGGCCTTGGCGATCAACGCCTCACGCACCGCCGCCGCAATGGCGTGGTTCGCTTCGGGTGCTGGCAGGATCCCCTCTGCTCGAGTGAACTCCACGCCGCGCTCGAAGGTTTCGCGCTGCGGAATGGCGACCGCCTCGATGGCGCCCTTCTCCTTTAGGAGAGAGACCAGCGGAGCCATGCCGTGATAGCGCAACCCACCGGCGTGGATTGGATCTGGCATGAAGGCCGAACCGAGCGTGTGCATCTTCACCATTGGAGCCATATGCGCCGTGTCGCCGTAGTCATACGCATAGATGCCGCGCGTAAGCGATGGCGCCGCCGTCGGCTCCGCCGCAATCACCCGCACCTTGCGACCGCCACGGAAGGCGGCGCCCAAGAACGGGAAGGTGAATCCAGCAAAGTTCGATCCGCCGCCGGTGCAGCCGACCAAGATGTCGGGCTCAACGTCCGCCATCTCGAGCTGCAACTGCGTCTCTTGGCCGATCACCGTCTGGTGCAGCAGCACGTGATTCAACACCGATCCGAGTGCGTACTTGGTGTCGTCGCGCGTGGCGGCATCTTCGACCGCCTCGCTGATCGCCATGCCAAGCGAACCGGTCGTGTGTGGGTCTGAAGCGAGCACCGAACGACCGTAGTTCGTGTCGGGGCTTGGGCTTGCAACTACCGATGCGCCGTACGTCTCCATAAGGATGCGGCGATACGGCTTCGCGTCGTAGCTCGCACGCACCTGGTAGACCTTGATCTCGAGACCGAACATGGCGCCAGCGAATGCGAGTGAAGTGCCCCACTGCCCTGCACCAGTTTCGGTTGCCAGTCGCTTCACACCCTCTTGCGCGTTGTAGAACGCCTGCGCAATGGCGGTGTTCGGCTTGTGGCTCCCTGCGGGGCTTACACCCTCGTACTTGTAGAAGATCTTTGCTGGTGTGCCTAGCAGCTTCTCAAGTCGATGCGCGCGATATAGCGGGCTCGGTCGATAGAGGCGATACGCGTCGCGCACCGGCTCTGGAATCTCAATCTCTCGTTCCGTGGAGACCTCTTGACCAATGAGCGCCATTGGGAAGAGTGGGGCGAGATCATCGGGGCCGAGTGGTTGGCCGGTCTGAGGATTCAGCGCCGGCGATTGTGGCCACGGAAGATCCGCCGCGATGTTGTACCAGGCCTTCGGCATCCGATTTTCGTCGAGCACGAATTTCGTCTGCTTTGGGTCGGCCACGATACACCTCCGTATTTATGACAGCGCCTCAGGGGAAGCTCCCCAATGATCATCTGACTCGGCGAAGTATACGGGAGCGCCCCCGTAAGACAACCAAATCGCACCAGTTTGGGAACGCGGTAGTATTCCGCCGTTATGACAACCATTCACAACCGAACCGCAACAGCGTTGCTGATCATCGACGTGCAAGTCGGCGTGGTTGGCGCCGCCTACCAGCGCGATGCCGTGATCGCCAACATCCAAGCGCTCCTCACCGCCGCCCGCGCCGCCGGCACGCCCGTAGTCTGGGTGCAGCACTCCGACGAGCAGATGCCCATCGGCAGCGACGCCTGGCAGTACGTACCCGAGCTCGTGCGCCTAGAGAGCGAGCCACTCGTGCACAAGCTCTACGGCGACTCATTCGAGGCGACTGACCTGGAGGCGGCTCTTGCCGCAGCGAATGTGGCGCACCTGGTCGTGGTCGGCGCTCAGACCGACGCCTGCATTCGCTCGACCATTCACGGCGCATTCACCCGCGGGTATGACGTGACGCTCGTGAGCGATGCCCACACCACCGAAGACATGAGCGAGTGGGGCGCCCCGCCTCCCGACGTGATCATCAAGCACACCAACATGTACTGGGGCTTTCAGTCGGCGCCCGGGCGAACGGCGAAGGTTGTGACTACCGCCGAGGTAAAGTTCTCCGCCTAGCTCGTTACCCCTTGCGCTCGCGCGCAGTTTCAGTTTTCGGCGTCACTGGCTTCGCCCCTACCGCGCCTCCCAGCCCAAAACTGACTGGCATGTCGACATACAGGGATTCGATTTCGCCTGGGCGAATCACATAGGTCTCATGAAAGATGCCCACGGCGCCGGTGCCGCTGGTTGCACGCTTGTAGAAGGCGGTCCACGCGGGTCGGTGCTTGCGCTCGCCGTTCGCGGCGTACGCCTCAAGCGCTTCAAACGACTTCCAATACTGGATCACCGTGATCGTTCGTCCAGCCATTTCGGTGCGGGCGCTCAAGAAGCCGAGCTCGGAGTTCTTGTAGAGCTCCACGATCATGGTTGGCATCGCGAGAAAAGCAGGGAGCCACTCCCACACGCGCCAGAGGGTATTGATGCGCATGCCGATGAGGAAGAGCACGAGCGGCTCCTTGACGTCGGCCATAGTTCGGACTGGGATGTGCTTCGACATGATTACCTCAACTTCCTGCGCAACTTCGGAGCAACAAACAGCGTGCCAATCAGCCCAGCAGAAGCAGCAAGGCCAGGAACGAGGAGCCCGCCCAGTCCACCGCCCCCAGGTCCGCCCCCTGGTGGTCCCTGCTGTGGGTGAGTTGGATCAACGGCCAACAGCCCCATGTAGCACTTCACTACCTGATTGAGCTCTGGCGCCTGTGCGTAATAGTGATAGCCGTCCTTCTCGGTAGTGCGGCCATTGCACTCATCAAGTTGAATCGTGGTGTCGTGGGCCAGCGGCGCAAAGACCGCCACGCCATCCAGCGCATACCCGATCAGTCTCGTCTCAGCGTTCGAGTCATCAATGGACGCGTCATACGCGGTCCCCTTGCAGTCAGTGAACGCATGCAGGTGATACCCCTCAATCGGATTGAAGTGTCCGCCGCAATCATCAAAGGCCGCGATTGTGTACGCCTTCAAGATTGCCTGCACTGGTGCTGAAGGGGCGATGACTAGACCGTTGATCGTGATGCCGAGGTCGGCCCCTTGGGTGCTGACCGGCGCCGAAGCCTTCACTGGGGTCACCGGCACCAGAATTGAGATGGGCACCGCCGCGCCCGAATTCGTCCACTCAAAGCGACCTTCAACGCAGTGGTACTTGTACGCGTCGAGCACGTCAGGGCGCGCCGCTCCCTGGAACGACTCTTTACTATCGGTCACATTGACCTTCCCCGACTCGTCATACAGGCGCCACTGTGCGTCTCCATAAATCATGCTCAGGTCAAGAATGAACTTTCCATCAGCGTCATAGATATTGCTGCCGTCAAGCCAGATGCCTGAGTCAGCGGCTGATGTGCTGGTGGTCTCTGGGCAGAATGGCCCGATCACCGTGTCAATCGGTGTGCCCGTAACCGTGATGCGATAGCAGGTGGTCTTGGTGCCGTCGGTCAAGGTGCAGGACTCTTCTGTGATCGCTTCGGTGAGAGCTCCGGTTTTGAACGCCGCAACGTCAACTCCTGGGGCGCCTAGGGGCAGCGCGCTACCACTTGAACCGCCCATGGCCAAGAGCCCAGCCCCAACGCCAGCAACCAGTAGGGCTGCGACCAGCACGAGTTTCAGACTCTTGCGCATCGATGCTCTCCTCTCACGCGGGACTCCCACGAGGGGCATCGCAGCGTGTTGACCCTTCTGGGCGCGTTGAGTGTCACACATAACCGCCTACGGCGCACGCCTCGACATTTTGATTAGGTGTACGGTTCTGGCGAGGGCCCACATGGACGCCCATCATCCATTAGGAGTGCGCATGTCGACATTTATCGTCGTTTGTAGTTTTAAGCCCGACACCACTGAAGAGGCGATCCGAGCGCTCGTCCCCGCGGAGCAAGCCGCAGCGAGCGCACTCCAAGCAGCTGGTCGTGTTGGCGCTATCCACATCGCCCCTCCGCCAAGGCGCAAGGTATTCATTGAAGTGATTGCGAGCGACATCGCGTCTGCAGAGCAAACGGTTCGCGAACTGCCACTGGCCACTCTTTGGGATCTCGACACCTACCCCGTCGTCGCCCCGCCCTCAGCCACGTAGGTCTCGCGGGGGGCATGCCGCTCCGCTACAATCCCCCTCCGGCGCCGATGTAGCTCAGTGGTAGAGCAGCTGTTTCGTAAACAGCAGGTCGTGAGTTCAATCCTCACCATCGGCTCCAGCTGCTACGGCTGGTTTACCGGAACCCCCATCCACTTGGCCAGCACGGCCGCTGAGTAGCGCCCGTCGTGATATTTGCGGGCGAAGGCTTGACCCGCGGTGGCGCGAGCGGCCCAGGTGGAGCGATCGGCAACCAGGGTGCGAATCACTTGGTCAAGAGTGCCGATGGAGCTCTGAATCAGCGGTAGATCGGGGACCTCTGCGCGCACGATCTGATCTACGTCGCCGATCAGCAGGCGACCAGATGCCATCACCTCGGCACCCATGACGCCAGTACCTCCGAGGCCAATCTTGTCGATCACGATGTCAGACCACTCCACAAGGCTGCGCACCTCGGCTGGGGGGACGCCCGTCACTGACTTGTACTCAATCAGGCTCTCGTCGTGCAGGCGCTGGCAAATCTGATCGACCTGTTCACTCTTGAAGAGTGCGCGGCGCGAAGGGAGGTGCAACACGCGCGGTCGGGGGCGCTCCACGTTTATTAGTGACGCTGCAGCAAACCAATGGTCGCCGACAACGACCGGAAGCCATCGGCCGCGAGGAACATAGCGGCGCAGGTCAATGGTGGAGATGAATACTTGAAACGGCCAAATCGTCAGCCAGCGGCGCACCTCAGTTGTCTTCCGTTCGAGCTTCTCCGTGAGCCCGTCATGGGATTGCTGGAATGGTGATTCGGGGTGTGTGGTGCGGTGCAAGCTCGGCACGCGAATATCGCTCCCGTGAAACAAGAGTGCCGGGCGAATGCCGTGCCGCCGGGCAGTAACGGCTTGAAAGAGCATGCGGCGTACCGTGCCTTTGATGCTGATCGGCTTGCCGCTCTCAATGATCAGGTGTGTTGGTTTTGATTGCGCGTTGAGTAGATCAAGCCATGCTTGATCCGTCGCACCGTTGATCAGTGGATAGGTGCGATCTACGGTGAACTGAATGACCTGCTCTTGCGGGCGAGCGATCGCCCACGACTCTGCGGTGGCGCTCGTGAAGCGCTTGAGCGCGTGTGCCCACTCTGTGCCCTGCCCAGCCGTGTTGAGCATCGCAATGACGAGGCGTCTCTCTCGCGTGCTCACGCGCCCTCAGAAACCTGAAGTGCTGTGTACAGCTCGGTGAGGCGTGTGGCCTGAACCTCCCAATTCCAACGTGCCTGCGCCGCCGTGCGACATCGGCTTCGGTAGGCTTCTCGCTCCACCTGACTGCCGCCAATGACCTCGACGATCGCGCGCGCGATATCCGCGGGATCAGCGGGATCACAGAGTGCCCCAAGGGAGCCCTCTGGTCCATCCAAGATAATGCGCCGACGCTCGGGGAAATCACTGCTAACAACCGGCGTGCCAACACCAATTGATTCAAAGAGTTTGTTTGGCGTGCTCACGTATTCGTTCAGCGTTTCGTGTTGGTTTGGCATCAGCCCAACATCGGCACCAGCCACCCACCGATCGAGCACCTCGGGGGAAACGGCCTTTAGGACGTGAATGCGCCCTGCAACATCGGGGCGTGCTGCAAGGGTGCGGAGCTCAGCCTCCATTGGCCCGTATCCAAGAAAGGCAACGTGGATGTCCGCGAGTCGTGGGTCTAGAGCGGCTTCAATGATTTGGCGTAAGCCACGAACAGGCGAGAAGCCTCCGTGGTACAGCGCGATGGGAGTATCATCACCCACGCCGATCGCCTCACGCAACTCGCGGGGCCGTGTTGCGCTCTCAAGCGGTTCAACACAGTTGTACACAACGATTCGACGCTTGGGGATCTCGTACCGTTCATCAAGGACCTGCTCAACTGACGGATTAACCGTGATTAAGCCTGCGGCGCGCCTAAGGAGAGGGCGCTCAACTTGCGAGGCGAGAAGGCGACGCACCATCCGAGGCGCACGCGCCCAATGCCCGCTCTCCAGGAAGACTTCGTGACTGTCGTACACGATTGTGGCGTGACTTTTGTCTGCTGCAAAGAGGGCTGGGATGCCACCACTTAGGTCATGCGCGTGTAGAACCTCCGCATCAACAGCGGCGCGAGCTGCAGTGGCGCCCCACGCCCAGAGCACGAAGGCTGACCGCACCTGTTTTGCTGCCCTAATTCCAAGCAACGCAAGCAGGGAGGTTGCAGCAAATTGCATTGCAAGGAGTGGCAAGAGAACTACGCGCCATGCTCTGTTCCAAGCTGGGGGCACGTCAGCGCTCACCGTGAGCGGGTGCCGCACGATCACCACGCCGGTCGCGCGGGATTCGCGCAGAGCCGCAGTTGACCGTCGCTGGCGAATTCCGTGAATGGTGACGGACCAGCCAGCCGCCTGCAGGGCGTCCGCCTCTTTGAGCACGCGGCGATCGTGGCTGACCTCGTTAAACACGAACATGGCCACGCTCTTCGGTACGATGGGTCGACGCGCGTCAGGCATGTGGCGAGTCTATCGCAGCCTACGCTCACAATCGCGACGGGAGGGGTATGCGCATCACAGCAGTCGTTGGAACGCGACCCCAGCTGATCAAGTTGGCGGCGCTTGCCCCGCAACTCACCGCCCCTATTGAGCCATTCGTGATTGATACCGCGCAACATCACGACGAGGTGTTGGCGGGCCAGATCTATCGCGATCTTGGCATTGCACCGGCAGACCTATTGCTGCCCGAGCCAGGGGGCCTCGTTGGTGAGGCCCGCCTCGCAGCGATGCGCAGTTCAATTGCTGCATCCATTGCGCAGACCCGCCCAGAGGCCGTCTTGGTGTTTGGTGATACCGACTCAACGCTTGCTGGCGCACTCGCCGCTCAAGACCACGGTGTACCAATCATTCACGTTGAGGCGGGTGTTCGGTCGGGGGATCTCACGATGCCTGAGGAGCGGAATCGTATTGCGGTAGACACGATTGCCGCCCTACGCCTGTGCACGAGTGGCACCGCCGTTGCGGCGCTCGAGCGCGAGGATCGACATGATGGGAACGAGGTTGTGGGGGATCTCATGTCTGACCTCGTTGCGCGACTCGCTCCACCTGCGCGATCCCTTGCTGCCCTTGACCAGGTGAGCCTGCGCATCGGTACCTCACTTACCTCTGGCGGATTTGTGTTTGCAACACTGCATCGAGCCGACGTGCGTGAGGCGTCGCGTCTCGGTGCCGCACTCGCAGCGCTGCATCGCGCCGCTGAAGTTCTCGGGGTGCCCGTCATTTTTGCCGCGCACCCTGGAACTAGCGCCGCGATCGCAGTGCACGGTATCGACGTTCCCGACGGAGTAGAGCTGGTGCCGCCTGTCGGCTACCTTGACTCGCTTGCACTTACTGCACATGCGGCAGCGGTACTCACCGATTCGGGCGGGCTGCAGCGCGAGGCGGTCTGGCTCAACACCCCAACGCTGATCTTGCGCGACACCACGGAGTGGCCGGAGCTCTTGCACCCGGCTGGACCATCGCTGCTGATTGGGATCGATGCAGATCTCGTTCCCGCTGCCCTTGCGACCGTTGGGGCCGTGACGGGTGCAGCCGCAGTCGCCGCGCGGGTATCCCGACCCCTGCCCGCGGGGGGTGCCGCGGAGGCGATCCGAGCCGCACTGATCGCGCGTCGCTTCGCACGCTGATACGCTCCCCATCATGAGTACACCGCCAATTCGCATTCCGATCACCCGCCCCGCTGTTGGTCGCGAGGAGGCAGACGCCGCCGCCGAAGCGATCATGTCGGGCGCCCTCGCGCAGGGTCCACGTGTCGCCGAGTTCGAGCGCCGCTTCGCCGAGATGGTTGGCGTGAAGCATGCGATCGCCGTGGCGAACGGCACCCTCGCCGAAGAGGCGATCATTCAGGGACTCGGTATTAAGGCTGGCGACGAGGTCATTACCGTTGGCCACACGTTTAGCGCTACCGCGGCATCAATCTTGCGCGCCGGCGCCACGCCACGATTTGTCGATATCGATCCCGTTACCTGGCTGATGGACCCCGCGGCAGCGGCAGCAGCGATCACGCCAAAGACGAAGGCGCTAATGCCCGTGCACCTCTTCGGCCTCATTGCCGACATGAACGCCCTCGGCGCACTCGCCGTCAAGCACAACCTCGCGATGATTGAAGACGCCTGCCAGGCGGTCGGCGCGACACAGAACGGCAAGCAGGCCGGCTCCTTCGGCGTTGGCGCCTTTTCTCTCTACGCCACAAAGAACATCACCAGCGGCGAGGGGGGCATGATCACCACTAACGACGACACGCTCAACGAGTGGCTGCGCGCCTTCCGCAGCCAAGGGGCAAAGGTGCGCTACCTGCACGAGATGCTCGGCACCAACTACCGCATGACCGATATTGCCGCCGCGATCGGCACCGTGCAACTCGGCAAGCTAGATCAGTTCACTGCGGCGCGCGTTACAGCTGCGGCGCGCTACGACGCGCTGCTCGCTGGTGCGCCGATCGTTCGACAGGGAACGGCAGCAGGAAATCTGCACGTCTATCACCAGTACACCGTGCATGTGGGCCCAGCGCGCGACGAGATCGTGAAAGATCTTGCCAACGATGGGATCGGTACGGGCATCTACTACCCGATTCCAGTGAGCGAGCAGCCCTACATCAAGGAGCGTGGTCTTGGCGTTGTGTTGCCGGTAACTGATGCGCTGGCGAAGGGTTGCCTCTCACTGCCGATGTTTGCTGCAATGACAGCTGCAGAGCAAGAGGAGGTTGCCGCCTCGCTGCGACGCGCCGTGGAGCGCCACGGCGGGAGCGCTTGGCCCGCATGAAGGTTGGCCTGATCGGCCTTGGCGTCATGGGGCGCAACCATCTGCGCGTGTTGGCCACCCTCCTCGACGTCGAGATCGTAGCGATCAGCGACCCGGTTGATGCAGCGCGCGACGCTGCGCTGGCTGTTGCCCCTTTGGCCACCACGTATGTCGACGCCGCAGAACTACTGAACCATCCGGGCCTTGAGGCGGCGATCATCGCGGCACCCACGCGCTTCCACGCCGCACTCGTGATTCGCGCCATCGAGCGCAAGATTCCGATCCTGGTTGAGAAGCCGCTCGCCGCCGATTCAGCCGAGGCGCTTGACCTCGTCGCACGCGCCACCGCCGCGGGCGCAATCGTGCAGGTCGGTCACGTGGAGCGCTTCAATCCCGCCGTCACCCGACTCTTTGAGCAGATGCGTGGGAGCACAGGCGAAGCGCTCTACGCCATCGAGGCGATGCGCGAGAGCCCCCTCCCCGAGCGCATCAGCGACGTTGGCGTGGTGCGCGACCTGATGGTGCATGACATCGATCTCGCCTGCGCCATTGCGGGCAGCTCGCCACTTTCGGTCACCGCCGTTGCCGGCTCACGACTGATTGAGGGGCGTGAGGATTTCGCCGAGGCGCTCTTCACCTTCCCCGGCGGCGCGGTGGCGCGCATACGCGCCTCATGGCTCGCCCCTGCCAAGCGACGACAGCTGCTGGTAACGACCAGCGCTGGGGCATACGACGTGAGCTTGCTGCAGCGCACCGTCTCGTTCACCAGCGCCGATCCAAACTCGGGCGCGATGCTCGATGGGTTTGCCCCCGTGCAGCCGGGTCGCACCGCCGACCTCCCCGCCGCACGACAAGAGCCGCTCGCCCTTGAGTTGAGCGCCTTCCTCGCCGCCGCCCGTGGTGAGGCGAAGCCTGCCGTCAGCATTCACGACGGCGCGCGTGCCGTGATCCTCGCCGACGCAGTTCTTGAGTCCGCTCGTGGTGGCGGGATCCCCGTGCGGCCGAAGCTCGAGGCCATCGCCGCGGTGTAGCATCCCCTCCAAGAGAACAAGGAGGGCTGATGAGCGCACGCACCACTGATCCACTCGGTCGAGCAACGTCCATGCTTGGTGGCTCCTTTACCGCTGAGCCGCACCCCTGCACCCACGGCACCCCTGTCACCTCAAAGCCGTGGGTCGGCGCCCCTGGCACCGTCGGCACCATCGCCGTGATCGGCTCCGGCAAGATCGGCCTGCCGCTCGCCTTGCAATTCGCCTCCCACGGGTGGCGCGTGCACGCCGTCGATATCAACCAGGCGCTCGTCGACGTTATTAACTCTGGCGTTGCGCCGTGGGGCGGCGAGCCGAACCTTCCCGAGCTCCTTGCCGAGCATGTTGGCTCTGGCCGACTGCGCGCCACGATCGACGGCCCTGCCGCCGTGCGCGATGCCGACGTTGCGCTTGTCGTCGTTCCGGTTCTGGTGCGCGACGATGGCAGCATCGCCGACAAGGCGCTCGTCGGCGCCACTGAAACGTTGATTGCCGGCGCCCACGACGGCCTGCTCGTCATCCTTGAAACAACGGTGCCGATCGGCACCACGCGCGAACTCGTTGCAAAGGTTGCCTCCGAAAGTGGCGCAAAGGTGTTCGGCTGCTTCTCGCCAGAGCGCGTGCTCACTGGCCAAACGTTCCGCAACCTCGCCGCGTATCCAAAGCTCGTTGGCGGCATCGATGCTCCGAGCCTCGCGCGCGCCACCGCCTTCTACGAGAGCGTGCTCGACGCACCGATCGCACAGATGCAGACCCTCGAAGCTGCCGAGATGGCGAAGCTCGCCGAGACGACCTACCGCGACGTGAACATCGCCCTCGCCAACGAGTTCGCTCGCGTCGCTGATCGACATGGCATTGATCTCTCCGAAGTGATTCGCGCTGCAAATTCGCAGCCGTACTCGCACATTCATGAGCCTGGCATCGGTGTTGGTGGGCACTGCATCCCGGTCTATCCACGCATGATCCTCTCAACCGATGGTGACCTTGAGTTGATCAGGACCGCACGTGTCGTCAACGACGGGCAGGTTGAGCGCGCCGCAGATGCGATCGCTTCCACGGTTGGTGCACTCAGCGGAGCAACGGTTGCAGTGCTCGGACTTACCTATCGTGAAGGTGTGCGCGAGCTGGCGCATGCGCGCGGACCACTGATGGCCGATGTGCTGCGCGCCCGTGGCGCAACGGTGTTCGGTCACGACCCACTTCTTTCAGGCGACGACGTCACATCACTGAAGATGACGCCGTGGGACGGCACCGCGAATGCGCAGGTCTCCGCCGTGGTGGTTGCGACCGCCGACGCTGCCTATCGCACGATGGACTTCGCCACGCTCTTCCCAGGACTCAAGGTGCTGGTTGATGGTCGCAACGCCTGCGCTGGAGCGACGCTGCCAGCTGGTGCCAAGCGCATCGGCTTCGGTCGGCCTAACGGGGTCGCCGCCCAATGATTGATCCAACGGCGTTCATTGACCCGACAGCAATCGTTGAAGATGGTGTGACTATTGGCGCGCGCAGCAAGGTGTGGGGCGGCGCAGTGGTACGAGGCGGTGCGAGGATCGGCGCCGACTGCATCATTGGGCGTGGCGCATTCATTGATGCCGACGTGGTACTTGGCGATCGCTGCAAGGTACAGAACCTTGCGCTTGTCTATCACGGGGTCACCGCCGGCAACGGCGTCTTCATCGGCCCCAACGCGATCCTCACCAACGACCGCTTCCCACGTGCCCAAACGCCTGACGGCGGTCTCGCCGCAGCCAGCGACTGGATGGTGAGCCCAATCCACGTAGGTGATGGCGCCTCGATTGGTGCGGGCGCCGTGATTGTGGCAGGCATCACCCTAGGCGACTACTGCATGGTTGGTGCGGGTGGGGTCGCCTCACGGAACGTGCCGCCGCGCGCCCTCGTGGTCGGCAGCCCAGCCAGGCGCATCGGCTGGGTTTGCGACTGCGGCACTCGACTGCCCAACGAGGGGACCACGCTCAGCTGCGGCGCCTGCGCACGCTCCTACACGCTCGACACCACCAACGGCGGCCTCGTTCGAGCCTAACCACAGACGGGCTCACTAACCCCCCTCCGCTATCATTGCTGCCACTGGTGACACACCCCACTAGCGACGGAGGAACTTTGGATCCAAGACTACTCACCGGCTTCCTCACCTTTGTTGGACTTGCCCTCTTTATTGACCTGGTTTGGCTACGCCGTAAGGGCTCGCACGTCGTGCCCGCCAGCGAGGCGCTGAGATTCACGGCGCTCTTTGTCGCGTCCGCCATCATCTTTGGCGCCTTGATCTGGTCCACGAAAGGCGCTGAGACCGGTCAGGCTTTCTTCACCGGATATCTCATCGAATACTCACTCTCAATTGACAACATCTTTGTCTTCACCATAATTTTTGCCGCACTAAAAACCCCAAAGCGACTACAACAGAAGGCACTCATTTTCGGCATCATCATGTCCCTCGTTATGCGCTTTGGCATGATCCTCGTCGGCTCCGCGCTTGTTGAGCGCTTCGAGGTAGTCCTATACGGATTCGGGGTCTTCCTACTCTTCACCGGGATCCAGATGATTCGTAGTGGTGGGCACAAGGTGGGCGATGGTGAACCTAGTGCAATTCGTTTTGTGCGGCGCTTTATGCACGTGAGCACCGACTATGATTCTGATCAGTTCCGTGTTCAACACGGTAGTAAGCTGAAATGGACGCCACTCTTCTTTGCCATTGTGGTCATCGGAATTATTGACCTAATTTTTGCAGTGGACTCAATTCCTGCAATCTTCGGCATCACGAAGGATCCATTTGTCGTTTTTACTGCTAACACTTTTGCACTCTTAGGCCTGCGCTCTCTCTACTTCCTGCTCGCCGATGCTAAAGATCGCTTTCACTACCTACAGCAGGGTCTCGGCCTTGTCTTGATCTTTATCGGCGCAAAGATGGCCGTGCCGATCGTGCACGCCATCATCCCTCAGGTTGATGTGCACATTCATCCGCTCTTGAGCCTAATTGCCGTAGTGGGAATTCTAGGCACGTCCGTCGTGCTTTCACACTTCCGGCCCGTCGCTTCCGCAAAAGGGAAGCGCTAAACCCAAGGCTCTATCGGCGGGTGCAACAACGCCGCTGGCAGGAGGGCCACCAACGGCGTCTTGCGAGTTCTTGGTGCGTTCGTTACCTAACGATGAGCACCACTTTGGCAGCGGCTGACTCTCGCCCAAGATCAACAGCTACGGTGCTACCCACCGTTAGGTCAGCGTTCGTTGCGGTCGCGATCTTGCTGATTAGCGTGTTGGCGCCGATCGTTACGGTGATCGATTTCGTTCCGCGAGGGGTGACTACCTCAAGGGTGAGCGTGCTGCCGTTCACGGCAGTGACCTTCGCTGGGTGGCCAAGGTGCAGGCGCACATCGGTACGGCCGCTCGTTAGTACAGCGATGCCTTTGGCGGTAACCGCTGCACTACCTGCGGGCCTTCCACTATCAACCAGCACATAGGAGCCGACCGTTACATCAGCGGCGGTTCCCGTTGTCTGTGTGAAGTACTGGCTCGCGCTGTCGAGAACGACCGTCTTAGAGGTTCCATCGGCGAGCGTGATCGAGAGCTCGGTTGGGCTCACGCTTGTAGCTGTTCCCACAAGGCCGACTCTGGCCTTTGGCTTACCCGAGTCATGCTGCCCGCTGTGATCGCGATGCATGGTCATGCGGGCTTCTGCGCCTGGGCCAGCGTGCCGGCCGTCGCTGCCGTTCGGCCCGCCGTGCGCAAGTGCCGTACCGGCTAGGGCACCAGCTGCCACGAGGGCTGCCGCGCCAACAATGGCTGGAAGGTTGTTACGGATGTTCGCGAAACGCGACGGCGAAACGACCTGTTTCGCCTTCGGGGTCGACCGCTCCGTTGGGGCGAGCTTTACGGTTCGTGCCATACATGGCTCCTTCCCATATCCCGAGGGCATTTGCCTCGTTCCCCCTCATGGTGAGCCTCGAGCATTAGCGCTCTCTTTGTTGGAGATGGGAATGCGCCAAACTATCCCCATGAACCGTGCTCACCACCCTCGGCACCTGATGCGCGCCGCGCCTCTTCTCGCACTAATTCTTGGGGTCTCAGCCCTCGGTGCCGCACTTCCAGGAGGCGGGGTTGTGGCGGCGGGAGTTACCTCACAAACGGTTGAGGTGCCTCCGATCACCGACTGCTCGGAGATCAACACGCGAAAGATCATCATCACGCGCACGTCGATCGGCATCCAAGGAGCGGTCACTACTAAGTATTGGCGCAAAAACGAGTGGGCGGTCGCCCTGCTTGACCCCATGTACCGCATCTCGTCGAGCTACAAACCAACTAGCGTCGTAGCCATCACCTGGCTCGGCGCCATCACCCCGAAGGGTGGATACCTGCTGAAACGTGAGGCTGCTGATGCACTCAGCGCCATGTTCGCCGAGGCAAAGGTGAGCAAGATCTCGCTAAAAATTCTCTCTGCGTATCGCTCGTATGTCGCGCAGGTGCAAGTCTTTGCGAAGTGGGTTGCTAAAGCTGGATTGCAGCAGGCGAGAAAGTACAGCGCCATCCCTGGGCACTCAGAACACCAGCTCGGCACGACCGTTGATCTCGGGAGTGTTACTGGGGTTTCGTGGAGTAATCCGAAATTCCCTACATCGGCAACCGCCCTCTGGCTTGAAGCGAATGCATATAGGTTTGGATTTGTGCGTTCGTACCCCGCGGGCTCGGCAAAGATCGCGCTGAGTTGCTACGGCGCTGAGGCGTGGCACTGGCGCTACGTTGGCACTAGCCTGGCCTACGAGATCGTTTGCAGTGCACAGGTTCCACGCATCTTCTTGTGGAATCGTCAAAACGACGGAGAGCGGGTAATTGGCCCCGTATGTGATTCGCTTACACCGCCAGAGGGATATGTGTTGCCGAGCCCAAGCCCTACCCCGCCAGCGAGTGAGACGCCGACCGAATCGCCTACAGCCTCACCGACTGAGTCGCCGACCCCATCGCCTATTGAATCGGTGCCGACTCCGCCATAGCTCCCTGGCCTCGCCGATAGACGAGTGCGGCGACGAGTAACGCTCCAAGGAGAACTGGCGTTGTTGCCATCGGGAAGAGCGTGCGCACCACGGCGACCGGCGTATGAATAGCAATTGGTAGAAGAAGCCCGCGACCAATTGATCGTGCGCCACCGCCACGAACCACAGCGCGGAGCACGATCGCCGTAAGGAGGGCGTGGAGCCCGAGCATCAGCGCACCCTGCACGATGAGTAGTGCAGCATTGAAGGGGCTCTGGCTGGCGAGGAAGATTGCAACCGCGCGCACCTTATCGGTGACTTCGGCGCTCAGCCCAACGAAGATGCTCCCATCTCTAATGCCGCCAAGAATGATCACCGCTGAGAGCGTTGGGATCAGTGAGCTTGTCAGCAGGTCGATGGCGCCATGTCCAAATCCGAAGGCGGTGCTTGGCCGTTTGTCGCGTACACGCCGAGCGGCGGTGGAGAGAATAAGTGCGCGGCTGACCTCTTGCAGGGGGGCGCTGGCAAATGCTGCGATGAGTGGGCCAAGCAAGAAGAGGGTCACGACCTGTGCAGTCTGGCTCAGCACGAACGAGACGCCGCCTAGTGCCCAGCCGTTCAATGAGCGCGCCCAGATCGAGGCCACGAGGGCACTGCCAACGATGAGAGCGCCAATGCCGACAAGGGCGAAGGTGAACGCTGTTGAAGCCGCGGCGAGCGCCTCGGTAGATGGGAGATCGACGCTGATCACGCGCGGCGCTTTGTGCGCGACGACCCCAGCCCACGACTCCAGACGCGATAGGCGACATAGACCGTGCCCACAACGCTCAGTGCTAAGCCAGCCAAGAGGGTGATGATTGCCGCTTCGCTGAGTGCAAGAAGTCCGAGGAGTGCCGTCACCGTGCCCACAAGGATCCAGATGCCGCCGATGAATCGATGTGACGCATCCCAGGCGGCTTCGCTTTCGATGGTCCAGGGGAGGCGCACGCCGATGGTGTAGTTCTGGCGGATGTTCGGCATGGCGTAGCCAAGGATGGCAATGAAGGCGCCAGCCGCGATTGGCACCGCGCGATCGAGTCGCGCCGCCTCGCCGAATCCTGAGTTGATGATTGCCGACTGCACGACAGCGACCAGCAGTGAGAGGGCCACTACCACAATGCCGAGAGCTTCACTGCTGCGGGCGATGTTGGCGCGCTTCGGGTCGTAGCGCACCGCGAGCCAGAGCAGCCCGCCGATCAACGCCGTGGTGATGGGCACGATCAGGAGCGCCTCCCGTCCAGCGAAGCCATCAGCGATGCCGTTGATGTTCCAGTGGATGGACAAGACGGCATCGGCGGGGAGTGTTTGGAAGGCGGTGAGGGTGAAGAAGGCGGTCGCTGCCAGTGCGACGGTGCTGACCACTCGTGCGTAGGGGTTCAGCTCCACGGGCGCCTAGAGCGCCTTCACTTCAGTGACAACCTGGGAGAGCACGCTCTTGGCATCGCCGAAGAGCATCGAGGTCTTGTCGAGGTAAAAGAGTTCGTTCTCGATGCCAGCGAAGCCGGTCGCCATGCCGCGCTTCACCACAATGACCTGCTCGGCATCCTGCACATTGAGGATCGGCATGCCGTAAATCGGCGAGCCTGGATCGCTCTTCGCGGCAGGGTTCGTAACGTCATTTGCGCCGAGCACCAAGGCAACGTCGCAGGCGTGGAACTCCTCGTTGATCTCTTCAAGGTCAAAGAGGTGGTCGTACGGCACGTTCGCCTCGGCGAGGAGCACGTTCATGTGCCCGGGCATGCGGCCCGCAACAGGGTGAATCGCAAAGCGCACACGACCACCGCGCTTCTCAATCAGCTCAGCGAGCTCGCGCACCGCGTGCTGCGCCTGCGCCACCGCCATGCCGTAGCCAGGAACAATGATGACGTTGCGTGCATAGCCGATGCGCATTGCCGCCTCTTCTGGGGTGACGCTGCGCGTCGTGAGGCCCTCGGCACTCTTTGCGGAGGCTGCCGCCTTCTCACCGCCAAACGCACCGAAGAGCACGTTCGCAAACGAACGGTTCATAGCCTTCGACATGAGGATCGACAGAATGAAGCCGCTTGCGCCGTCAAGGGCGCCGGCCACGATCAAGATGTTGTTGCCGATCGCAAAGCCGGTGGCGCTCGCCGCAAGGCCCGCATACGAGTTCAGGAGTGAGACAACGACGGGCATGTCGGCGCCGCCGATTGGCAGCACGAGGGTGACGCCGATGATGAGGGCGAGGGCCGTCATGACGGCGAACATGATGAGTCCCGCATCACCCGTGGCGCCGCCCGTGGCGCCGCCCGACTGGGTGAGAACGAGCGTCACGTAGAGGCCAACGGCGCCTAGAAAGACTGCGGCATTGATCAGCTTCTGTCCAGGGAAGGTGACCGGGCGACCGGTAATAAATCCCTGCAACTTGCCAAATGCCATGAAGGAGCCCGTGATGGTGAGCGCGCCGAAGAGCGTCTCGAATCCAAGAGCAATCATCTTGACCACACCGGGGCCGCCCGGAACGTCGCGGTAGTGCACGAACTCCGCGATGCCGACAAGCGTTACGGCAAGTGCGCCAAACATGTGGCTGACCGCAATGCGCTGTGGCATGGCGGTCATTGGCACGAGCAAACCCATCGGCAGCCCAATGGCGCTACCAACCACGAGCCCGATGATGATGAACTGATAGCTGACGATCTCGTGGTTCAGCAGCGTGCCGATGATGGCGAGCAGCATGCCGACCGCAGCAAGTTGCATGCCGCGACGCGCGGTGTCGGGCTTCGTGAGCCCGCGCAGTCCAAGGATGAACGCTGCGGAGGCGCCGATGTAGGCGATCTGCACGAAGAGGGCGCCGATCTGCTGGTCGATCACTTTGGCACCTCCGTCTTCTTGAACATCTTCAGCATGCGGTCGGTGATGACGAAGCCACCGACCACGTTGATCGTTGCGGCGGCGACCGCGACCATGCCCATGATGTTGATGAAGAGTGGTCGCTCAGCGCCAGCGATCACAATGCTGGCAACGAGACTGATCGCTGAGATCGCGTTCGTGGCTGCCATGAGCGGCGTGTGCAGCAGTGGTGGCACCTTGGTGATGATCTGGAAGCCGGTGAATGCGGCGAGCAGGAAGACGTAGACCTCTACGATCTGTGCGTCGACCAGCGTTGTTGACGCTGCTGCGGCCGGGGCTCCTCCAGATGCCACCGCAATGAACGCAGCGGCGGCGGCGAGTGCAGTGAACAGTGCGGTCATGATGCCTTCACCGGCACAGCGCCGTTATGCACCACGAGCATTGGCCCGGTGATTTCGTCGGCGGCGTTCACGGTGAGTGCGCCGTTCTCACCGCTCAGGTGCGTCAAGAGGGTGCGCACATTGGTAGAGAACATCTGGCTGGCATGAAGTGGGACTGACGCGGCGATGTTGGCGACGCCGATTAGCTGCACGCCATGGCGCACCACTGTTTCGCCCGCGACCGAACCCTCGACGTTGCCGCCCGATTCGGCGGCGAGATCGAGGACAACAGATCCTGGTCGCATGCTCGCAAGCATCGCATCGGTCACAAGAACGGGCGCCTTGCGCCCAGGGATCAGCGCGGTCGTTAGCACCAGGTCCTGGCTCTTGATGTGGTCGGCGATGATCGCGGCGTTCTGTGCCGCCTCATCTTCGGTCTGTGCACGGGCATAGCCGCCCGTCCCCTCGGCTTTTGCTGCAGGCTCTACGAACTGTGCGCCGAGGGAGCGCACCTGCTCACCTGCGGCGGATCGCACGTCGAAGGCGGTCACGACCGCACCGAGTCGGCGTGCGGTGGCAATGGCCTGGAGGCCGGCAACGCCGGCCCCGAGAACGAAGGCCTTGGCTGGGGCGATGCTCCCCGCCGCCGTCGTCAACATCGGCAGGAACTTGTCGAGTGCGTTCGCACCAACCAGCACCGCCTTGTACCCGGCAACGCCGCTCTGCGAGGAGAGCACGTCCATCGACTGGGCACGGCTACTGCGTGGCACCAGCTCAAGTGCGAGTGCGGTGAGGCCACGCTCCTTGAGCGCTGGGATGAGGTCGTCATTGGAGCCAGGGGTCAGGAGTGCGACAAGGGTGGAGCCCTTCGGCAGTAGTGCAGCCTCGGCGCTGCTCGGCTTGCGCACCTTCACGATGATCTCGGGGTTACCGCCACAAAGGGCGGCGGCGTCAGCGGCGAGCGTGGCTCCCGCCTTCTCGTAGGCGGCGTCAAGGAAGCCGGCCGCCTCGCCGGCGCCTCGCTGCACAGCGATCTGGTGGCCAGCCGCCACCAGCTTGGTGACGGCATCGGGAACGAGGGCAACGCGTCGCTCGCCTGAGGCTGTTTCGCGCAAGACGCCGATTCGCATGACTCCTCCTTTCGCTCTTTCTAGTTTAGGCGGGAACGTAGGTGCGGTAGTTCGGGCTCCACATTGCCCCGTCGACCAGATCTGCGGCACGCGCCCCGTCGGCCGCCGAGGCCCAGCCCGCCTTTGCGCCCGCCTCAATGACGGCGATGGCGATGGTTCGACTAATGGAGCGTAGGTCGGCCAGAGGCGGGTAGAGTGCGCCACCGGCGGGGGCGCTCTCTGCCGTCATTGCGGCGAGTCTCTTCGCAGCAACAGCGAAGGCCTCATCAGGGATCGACTTTAGTCTCCCAGCAATCGCTGCGAGTCCAACGCCGGGGAAAATGTAGACATTGTTCGCCTGGCTAATCGTTCGCAAGGTGCTGCCGACCATGACGGGATCAAATGGCGAGCCTGTTGCAACAACGGCGCGACCGTCACTCCAGGTGAGGATCTCGCTCGGCGTCGCCTCAGCGCAGGAGGTTGGATTTGAGAGCGGCCAGATCAGGGGCGCCACTGCGGACGCCGCCATTGCGCGAATCACAGACTCAGTGAAAGCACCAGCTTGGCCACTGGTTCCGATCAAGATCGTTGGCTTCACCTGTTGAATCACCTCAGCGAGATCGGCGCCCAACAAGTCAGGGACGCCGAGAGCCGAAACGGCGGCGGTTGAGAGTGCGAGCTCGCTCTTACCGTCACCCAGCTCAGCACGCCCTTCATGCACGACACCCTTTGAGTCAAGGGCAATGATCGCGGTATCAAGTACCACTCCTTGTAGTCCGGCGGCAGCCAGCGTGTGGCGCAAGAGTCGCGCGATGCCGAGTGTTGCAGCGCCAGCGCCGTAGAAGAGAATTCGTTGATCTTCAATCTTTCCCGTACCAGTTCCGCCACCCGCAACGATCGCCGCGATGATGCCGGCGAGCGCAACGGCGCCAGTTCCTTGGATATCATCATTGAACGATGCGACGGTGTTGCGATAGCGTTCAAGGATGCGAATTGCATTCTGCTGCTTGAAGTCTTCCCACTGAATGACACAGCCAGGGAACGCCGCCTGGACACCGTGCACAAAGCTCTCCACAAATGCGTCGTACTCGGCACCACGCAGTCGAGGAGTTCGACGTCCGAGATAATTTGGGTCAGCGATCAGTTCGCTGTTATCGGTGCCAACGTCAAGCGAGACTGGCAGCGCCCAGGTTGGTTGAATCCCAGCGGCGGCGGAGTAGAGCGAGAGTTTTCCAATGGGAATCCCCATGCCGCCAACGCCAAGATCGCCGAGGCCAAGGATGCGCTCGTTGTCGGTGACAACGATCAGGCGAATCTCTGCACCACCAGATGCATTGCGTAGCAGTTCAGGAATTCTCGACGCATCCTCGGGCGTAATCCATGCGCCGCGTGCACGACGCCAGATTTGACTCCAGCGTTTGCACGCCTCGCCGACGGTTGGCGTGTAGACGATCGGCAGGAACTCTTCGACGTTCTCAACAAGCAGACGATAGAAGAGGGTCTCGTTGCGGTCTTGGAGTGCGGCAAGGCCGATGTAGCGCTCGAGCGGGTCCTGCTTGCGGCGGATCTTGACCAGCTCCACGGCAACCTGCTCCTCAAGGGTCAGGATCGACGCGGGTAGGAGCCCGTCAAGGCCGAGGAGGCGGCGCTCCTCGCGGCTGAAGGCGGTGTCTTTATTCAGGGTGGGCCGGCTCAGAAGGGCCTTGCCGCGCTCCTTGACCGCGAGGGTGGCAGCAGGCGTCAGGTTGCCGTTCATCACCTGGGGGGCGTTGGGCGTGCTCATGTGAGGCGAAGGATAGCCTCGTCAGGGGTGTAGCATCGGCGCATGGCAGCCACGATCCTTGTTGTTGAAGACGATCCAGCCGTTGCGCTCGCCCTTGAGGTGGCGCTGAAGGGCGAGGGCTACCTGCCGCTCATGGCCGCAACCGGCGACAAAGGCCTTGAGATCGGCATGAAGCAGGCCCCCGACCTACTCATCCTCGACGTACGCCTCCCTGGGATCGACGGCTTCGAGCTCCTGCGGCGGCTGCGTGCTGGGGGCTCCAAGGCCCCCGTCATCATCCTGACCGCCCGCGACGAGGAGGTCGACACCATCCTTGGCCTTGAACTTGGCGCCGACGACTACATGACGAAACCTTTCCGCGTTCGCGAGTTGCTCACCCGGGTCAAGTCGCAGCTGCGACGCGCCTATGGCGACCTTGCCGATGCGATGGGCGGGCGTGTCATTCGAGCTGAAGATCTGGTGATTGACCTCGAGCGTCGCAAGGTCACGCGTGGTGGCGCGCGCATCACCCTCACTCCAACGGAGTTTGAAATTCTGCGCATCCTTGCCGAGAAGCCGGGGCGCGTCTTTGGCCGTCGTGATCTTCTTGAGCGTGTGCGCGATTACGACGCCGCGATTGCCGGTGACGAGAAGACGATCAACGTGCACGTCAGCCACCTGCGCGACAAGGTTGAACCGAATCCTGCCAAACCACGCTTCGTGCTGACCGTTCGTGGGGTGGGCTACAGCTTCTCTGACCGCAGTGATCGTGGTGAACGGAGCGGCGCCTGAGCCCGCTTCCCGACTCCTTTTACGGCGTGCCACCCCGTGGGCTACGTGCTCGCCTAACCATTGCCTTCCTCGGCATTGTTGCGATCTCCCTCGCGCTCTCTGCCTTCCTTGTTGTTGACCGCGTTTCAAAAGAGTTTGAAACGCAAGAGCGTGCGGCACAGGCGGCCCGAACATCGGCCGTGTCAAGTGCCGTCCGCAGTCTCGCCCAAAGCGTTGCTGGAACAAAGAACATCATTGATAGCAAGGGGCGCCTCAACACTAAAGTTCGCGAACGATTTCTGTTGCAAGATCCAGAGTTGCAACAGCTCGCGCTGGGAATTGCTAGATCCGACGTGCGCGTACGATTTGGCACATGGAATCCTGATAAAGAATTTTTCTCTCCCGCTGCTGAATCAGAGTTCCTGATTAGCTCAGACGGAGCGGTGCTTGAGCCAGGTGAGGCGCGTGACTCAATTCAGCTTGAGCCAAGCGTGGTGATTATTGGCGGTGCGCCTGTGTCCATTGGCATTGAGGTCACGCTGATCTCACCACTGACAACCCGCGCGTGGCGCCTCGCGGGCATCACCGGCACGATTGCCTTTGTCGGAATTCTCGCGATGATTGTTGCCATCATCATTTCGACAATTGCTGCGGCAAGATTTGCAAAGCCAGTACAGCTCCTATCTGAAACTGCGACAGCGATTAGTGATGGTGATCTCTCTGCACGCGTCCCTACTGGCCTTGAGGTAGCGGCAAACGACGAGATGGTGGCGTTGCTTGATCAGTTCAACCTCATGGCTGATCGACTGCAGGGATCAATGCAGGCCCTACGCCGTGAACGAGATCGCGGACAGGAGCATCTTGCCGATGTGTCGCACGAGCTCCGCACACCTCTTGCCGCCTTGCGCGCGTTTATTGATTTACTGCAAGAGCCATCAACCGATGAGGCAACGAGAAAGAAACTCTTCGTTGAGGCCGGTAGGCAGCTTGAGCGGATGGATTCACTTACCTCCAACATCCTTGAGCTTTCGCGGTTTGATGCGGGGATCGCACGACCAGTCTTTGTTGTTGCTGACATGCGAGCTAGTGTGCAGCTGGCCGTCGAGCAGGCGGCGGCAGGAGCACGTCGAGCCGGTGTTGCGGTCGATGAGCGGATGCCGACGCGTAAGGTTCTCGTGCGACATGACGCTGCGCTCGTTGGGCAGGCTGTTGCAAACCTCGTCGCTAATGCGCTGAAGTTCACCACGCGGGGTGGCAGCGTACTTGTCTCAGTACAACTCCTCTCAACCGGGGCCGCGACGGTGACCGTCCGCGATACGGGGGTCGGCATCTCATCGGACGAGTTGCCGCGCATCTTCGATCGCTTCTACCGCGGTACCGAGGGTCTGGCGGCAGCGAGCCGGGCCGCCCGAGCCACGGGCTCTGGCCTCGGTCTGGCGATCGTGAAGTCGATTGTGGACATGCACGCTGGGCGCATCGTGGTCGAAAGTCTCCCTGGCGAGGGGACGAGCTTCGCCCTCACCTTCCCTGTTGACCCCGAGGCGATTGAGGAGGAGGTGCCCGAAGCCCCCCCAGCGGAGGCGGGACCAGCCACGCTCGTGAGCTTCGGTCGGCGTGCTGCAGCCCTCCTGGGTGAGGTTGCGAAAACTTCACTCCGTCTTCGCAGTGTTCTACGTGCCGATCCCCCATCCTCTACGTTGAGTGAGACGCCCGCCTCATTGAGCGTGGCACCTGAGAGCAGCGAAGTTCCAAAGGAGTCCCTACGTGATTGAGAAAGCAAAGCGCACCCCTGCCACCCCAAAGAGGGCGGTGAAGGCTCCAGTGAAGCGGCGCTCACCACTTCGATTTGAGCCAGAGCCAGCCATGGGACCAGCCGCGTGGATCACGCGAGAGAGTGGCCCCCTACAGGCGGCACGCAATTCGCTGCGCGCCGGAGCCGGATCGCTTAGCCGTGGCGCGATCGTCGGAATGCTTGCCCTCTCACTCCTCTTCGGCGCGGGTGGTGGCGCAGCTGCGACGATTCTTCTTCTCGGTGGACTCTCTGGTGGTGACATCACCACGCAGATTCGACAAACACTCGTCTCTGAGCAGTCGGCAATCGTTGCCGTTGCAGAGCGTGTATCTCCAGCTGTCGTGACACTTGAGGTCACAACCGCAGCTGGTCAAGCAATCGGCTCTGGTGTGATCTATTCGGCTGATGGCTGGATCGTGACAAATAAGCACGTCGTCGTCGACGAAACCTCTATCGTTGTTCATCTAAAAGATGGCCGAGACTTTACTGGCACGGTCTACGGCATTGACACTCTTACCGATCTGGCCGTCGTAAAAATTGACGCTTCCGGTCTACCTACAGCTACGCTCGGTCGCTCTGGTGGCATTAAGGTCGGGCAGACTGCCATCGCAATCGGCTCACCACTCGGTGTCTACACCAACTCTGTCACGGCTGGCATTGTCTCGGCCCTTGGTCGTGACATCACGACGGAGAGTGGCTCGATCCATGGGCTAATTCAAACTGATGCCGCAATTAACCCAGGAAACTCTGGCGGTGCGTTGGTTGACTCAAGTGGTGCGGTGATAGGCGTTAATACCGCGATCTCAACAACGGGATCTGGAATTGGATTCGCGATTCCAATTGATATCGCTCGACCGATCCTTGAGCAGGCCCTGGCGGGCGTTCCGCTTTCGCGACCTTGGATAGGCGTGCGCTACACAGCGCTTGATCTGCGGATTTCCACCGAGAACAAGCTCTCCGTCAGCACTGGTGCATGGATTACTGGCGATGGAACCACATCACCGGTTATTGCCGGTAGCCCAGCTGACGTCGCAGGACTCAAGAGCGGCGACATCATCACCGCTGTCAATGACGCGTTAATTGACGAGGCACATCCACTGCAGGACCTATTGGTGCAGTACTCGCCCGGTACGTCAATCACGTTGACGGTGCTTCGTGAAGGCTCATCCATCACAATTACGCTGGAGCTGGGGATCCGCCCAATAGAGTAGATCGACTATTCGGTGGCCTTACGGCTTCCGTATAACCTCAACACCGGCCCAGTCAATCGGCGCCGCAACAGTAGCCTCGGGCTTGCGTACGCGTACGCGCACTTCGTGCACGGTCGCCCCGCTCAATGCAACAATCTCCATTGCGGCGTCCGCGATTCGCTCGGCAATTGTCTCAATAAGATCGGCGTGTCTGCCTATGCCGACGCGCTCAACCGCGACGCGCACGAGTTCGCTGTAATCGACTGAGGCGGCAAGGGTGTCGCCTCGACCAGCGGGAGCAAGATCGGCGTCAACCTCAACGTCCACGAAGAACGGCTGCGGCTTCTGATGCTCTTCTGGGTAGACGCCATGCGCCGCGTCAAACCGCACATTGCGCACAGTGATGCGGTCACGCTGGCTTGGGCGCGGAGCACGATCGGCACGGTTCGGATTTGGTCCGATGGCCTCGTCAGGCTGGTCGCCGCTCGCTCGGAGCGTGGCGTCGATGATGCGGGCCGCGTCGCGGTTCTCTTGTACGTCATGCACGCGCACGATGTCGACCCCAGCAATCGCGCCGAGCGCGGTCGTGGCCACGGTGGCAGCAAGGCGGTCGGCTGGAGCCCCGTCAATAACGCGCCCGAGCGTGGACTTGCGGCTGGTGCCAAGGAGCACGGGGTGGCCCAAATCACGCAGGGCGCCAAGAAGGCGCAGGCTCACGAGGTTTTGGGCGGGACCCTTCCCAAAGCCGAATCCGGGGTCAAGGATCAGCCGCTCGGGCGGAATGCCCAGGGCGC
Source organism: Candidatus Limnocylindrus sp. (assembly GCF_040397215.1). Taxonomy (NCBI): domain Bacteria; kingdom Bacillati; phylum Chloroflexota; class Candidatus Limnocylindria; order Candidatus Limnocylindrales; family Candidatus Limnocylindraceae; genus Candidatus Limnocylindrus; species Candidatus Limnocylindrus sp. The sequence goes on along the minus strand of NZ_JBBAWK010000003.1, from coordinate 23,021 downwards.
GGCCGCGTGCCGCAACTGCCGCCATCTCATCCAGGAACTCCTCGGTGAAGTTAGCGGCCCGCTCGCCAGTGGCGATCTCTTTGCGGTTATGCATGACAACGATCGGCACGCCGCGATCTGCAGCAAGTTGGAGCATCTCATCGCTGGCACGGGTCCCCCAGATGTCGTTCAGCATGTGCGCCCCTGCATCGAGTGCAGCGGCCGCCACCTCGACCTTCTGGGTGTCAGCGCTGAGTGCCAGCGTTGGGAGCATGCGCCGGAGTCGCTCAATAGCGGGAATCAACCGGGAGATCTCGTCAGCCGCCGAGATTTCGGTGTGCCCTGGTCGTGTCGACTCAGCACCAAGGTCGAGCAGATCTGCTCCATCGCGGACGGCGTTGCGTGCGAGCAACTCCACGCGATCTAGAAGATCGCCCATAGAATCGCTTGGAGCCAGGAGACCATCGCCTGAGAAGCTGTCGGGGGTGAGGTTTGCCACAGCCATCACGTAGGTACGGCTCCCCCAGACAACGCGCAGTGGGCCAATCGTCGTAGCTGGACTTAGCGCGTACGAGTGGCTGATCACCTCGCGGTTCGTCGGACGCTCGCTCATGTGGCTGATCCTGCCACGTCATCACGGCTTCCGTCATCTGGGAGCACACCTCGGCGCATGAGTTCACCACGAATCGCACCAACGAGGTAGAGCGACCCTGCCACAATGATTGGCCCTTGATGCGCTGCCGCGGCAAGAAGTGCGGCGTTCGGGCTTGCAGCGATATGCACCTGGGCGCCAAGTTTGGCTCCGCGCACTGCAGCCGCAAGTTGCTCTGGTGCGAGAGATCGGACGTCACCGACGGTCGTACAGATCACCTGGGCGGCCCGCAGCGTTGGTGACGTTGCCAGAGCAGCGCTCAGCTCGGCAACCGACTTGTCGGCCATCACGGCAAGGATCAATACGGGTGGCACGCTTCGTGCGCCAGTAGCGCTGAGAAGGTGTGGCGCGAGGTCAGCGAGTGAGGTGGCTAGTGCGGCGGCACCATCTTCATTATGTGCACCGTCAAGGAGCAGGTCGCGTTCGTCGCCACCACCAAGTGCCTTCGCGATCAGCTCCATGCGACCTGGCCAACGCGCCGCCGAGAATCCAGCACGCATCTCCTCGTCGCTGACAGAGGCGATGCCAGCATCACGGAGTGCGTCGAGAGTCGCAGCCGCTACTGCAGCATTTGCTCCTTGATGCCGACCGAGTAAACCAACGTGTACGGCACCACGCCCGTCGAGTTCTACCTCAATGCCGTCGCGTCCGAGTGAACGAGTGGCTCCAGCACGAGCAATCGTGAAGGGTGCACCGACGCGCTGGGCACGATGGCGGATCACATCGAGCGCGCCGCCACGTTCGCTCGCGCCAATCACGGCACGGTCCCCGCGAACGATGATCGCCGCCTTCTCTTTGGCGATCGCCTCAATGGTGTCGCCAAGGTATTGCTGATGGTCTAAGCCAACATTCGTCACCACGGCAACACCGCCATCCCAGGCGTGCGTTGCATCGAGCCTGCCACCGAGCCCAACCTCAACGATTGCTGTCCTGATCTCTTGCTGGCGCAGTGCTTCGAAGATTGCACCGACGAGAATCTCAAACTCGGTCGCTGGCCCCACGCGCTCCTCAATCTGATCAGCAGCGTCAAGGGCGCGCGCAACCGCCTGCGCGAACGGGAGTGGGGCGAGCGGCTGCCCATCGATCTGCACCCGCTCGCGGTAGCTGACCAGATGCGGCTTCGGCGTGGTGGCGTGGCGAATCCCCGCTGCGCGGAGGGCCGCCGAGATGAGGGCAACGACACTCCCCTTGCCGTTGGTTCCGGCCACGAGCGCACCGCGAACTCCTGTCTCTGGTGAGCCGAGAGCACGAAGGAGGGCGTTCGACCGCCCCAACCCCATGCGAATGCCGAAGCGTCCACGCGACTCGAGCGCCACCAGCGCCGCTCGCCATGCGTCGGGTCCGCGTCCCTCTCCTACGGCGAGAACGATCTCGGCGCGGGCGCGCGCCACGCGATCGCGCATCTCGAGGATCAGCTGCGGGTCACTCGGCAGATCGGGCATCGTTGGAGCGTAGCGGTCTCGGCGTGCTGCGTGCGAGAATCGTCCTATGGGATTCTTCCGTCGAACGAGTGCGAAGCCACCGCGGCGCGGCCTCCCTGGCCGCTCTGCGGGGTACACGCCCCCGTATCGCGTTGACTCAACCTCTCAGCGATCCCAATCCGCATCCCGCGGCATCGGCGGGACGATTGCGACTGCCCTCTCCACGTTTGTCACCCTCTTTGTCATTGCTGGCGCGATCGCCCTCGCCGTCGTAATGATTCCGATCATCACCTCAATTGGTGGCAGCGGCTCACCTACGCCGCCGCCCGCCTCAGTTGAACCGGGGCGGCCGACGCTCAGCGAGCCGAGTGACCCAATCACCGCCGCCGCAACCATCACCGTCAGCGGCACACTGCCGCAGGATCTCCTCGATAAGAGTGATGCAATTATTCGCATCATCATCACGCGCGATGATGGATCGGTTATCACCGGCGGTGAGATCAACATGCCGAAGACGGCGGGCTTTGATGTGGCACAGGTCCCTCTCTCAACTGGCACCAACGTAATTGAAGCGGTCGTCGTGGTGAACGGCGTTGAGGGTACGCGCTCCGCCCCAATCACGGTCGTGCGCGATACAAGTGCCCCGTCGCTGACCATTACAGCGCCAACTCCAGGAGAAATCATGAACGGCGACGCTGTCACCGTGACCGGGAAGACTGATAAGGATATTGATGTGCAGGTTCGTAACGAGACAGCGGGAACGATTGAGAGCGGAAGATCAACAACGAAGGGGGCGTTCTCTATTGGCATCACGCTGCGTGATGGCACAAATGTGCTAACGATCACGGCGACAGATGGAGCAGGAAACCAGACATCAAAGAGCGTTGAGATCTCTACGAGCGCATCGGTCGGACAAATCTCGATCATCCTGAATCCAGGAACGATTATCTTGAGCACTCGACGAGATTTCCGAATCACTGCGACAGCCACCGACTCAAGCGGCGCTTCTGCTGCAAACGTTCGGGTGTGTATGTACGTCACGCCCTACGGTGGGCAACCAGACCCAATCGCGCCTGGCCTTTGCACAACATCAGACGTAAATGGTCGTGCCTCTTGGAACTATGCATTCCCAGAAAATTTCAACACGGAGGGACGTGGCCTCGTCACCGTGACGTACGAGCTCAGTGTTGGTGACCCGATCTCTGGCACGCAAAGCTTCCACGTCTATCTAGTAAAGCCGTGAGCGCTGCGCCAGCCCTCACGTGGCGCTGCCCATCGTGTGGCGCCATCCAACAAGAGTCTGGTCAGTGTTGGGTGTGCAAAACTCCTACCGCTTCGTGTGGCACCTGCCGCCACATGCGCCGCTCGGTTATTGGGAAAATCTCGTATTGCGGCATCGACAAGAAGCGTCGTCTCGTTGCTGAGAGCGACGTAAAGGAGTGCTGGACAGCGCCAGTGCCGCTGCAGGCCGCCGCGCAGCACGAGCGCGGTGTGGATGGAACGCTCCCTGAACGTCCTCGGCTCACCTGGGCGAGCGGTGGACTCTGGGAGGGGCTAGAGGCCTAAGCCTCGCTACGGACAGCCGACGATCGGCGTCCCTGCTGGCACACTCGTCACGATCATAATTACGCTCCCAGGTGCTACGAATACCCCTGCGAGTGGTGAGAAGGTGTTGATCCGGTCTGTTGGATCAAGCAGCGCTGATGGCGAGTCCAACGAGAGGCCCACTAGCGACAAGAGCGTTGCCGCGTCGGCAATGCTTGAGCAGTGCAAGTCTGGCACCTGCGGCCAGTCAGCTCCGCTCGGGCTCGTCGAAGGGCTTGGGGATGGCTCGACACCCAGTGAGATCACGATGTCGATCGCCGTGCCACTCGACACCTGCACGCCAGGGCGTGGGTTCTGTTGCACCACTTCACCTGCGGGAACGATGTCAGAGTATTGGGTGAAAGTCCCACCTCGAACAAGCTTCGCCGTAGCCAGTGCAGCGATCCCATCCGCCTCGCTCATTCCCCGAATGTCAGGGACCACCACGAACCCGCTCCCGGCCACAACGCGTACCTCGATGACGGTGTTGAGTGGCACCAGCGTCTCGCTCCCAGGCGACTGCGACAGGATCGTGTCGACCGGCTGGTCAGTCGATGTCACCCGCTCAACCACCTGTACGCGCAGGCCAAGACCCTCAGCGATGGGGATCGCCTCGGCCAGCGTCAGTGTGGAGAGGCTCGGCACCTTCACATTGTTATCTGGACCGGTCCCAGCCGAGAAGAGCCGAAGCGCCAAGATCACACCGCCGACAAGCAGGAGCGCGGTCAGGGCGACCCCGCCGATCGCCAGGAACATGGTGCGCAGCGACATCGTGTCGCCCGCTTCAGAGGGGTCGTCGCCGCCGACGTCGTTCGGATCTGGAAGCATCTCGGGCTCGCCCGGCCCAGCCTCCGCTGCAACCCGAGCCACACGCGTTCCCGCAAGGGCGCGCGGTGCACCAGCGGCTGGTCCTACCGGTCGCGATGGGATGGCGGTGCGATTCGCCTGCACAACATACGTCTCAAGCGCATCGGCGGCCGCCGTTGCATTCATGTACCGTTCGTTCGGCTTCGGCGCAAGCAGGCGCATGGTAATCAGGTCGAGCTCCTGTGAGATATCGGGTCGCAGCTCGCGAGGCGATGGGGCGGGCGACTGGCCACGTCGCTCCTTCAACGCTGCACCACTCAAGCTGTCGAACGGTCGATGTCCGGTCAATAGCTCAAACAACACAACGCCGAGGCCAAAGAGGTCTGACGCCGCAGATTGCGAACTGCCGGCCAGCACTTCTGGCGCAAGGTAGCCAACCGAACCTTCCGGTCGCTGACCGCTGCGCGCAGCAGCTTCGCTTCCGTCAACCTCATGCATCGCCTGAGCGATGCCAAAGTCGGTGATCTGCGCGCGACCTTCGCGGTTAATGAGGATGTTGCGTGAAGAGACGTCGCGGTGAATGATGCCGCGCACATGTGCGGCGGCGAGTCCACGCGCAACCTGTGCAGCAATCGCTGCAGCGCGACGTGGCACAAGTGGGCCGACACGGCGCAACATTGAGGCGAGATCCTCGCCGTCAACAAACTCCATGACGATCGCTGGAGATTCACCCTCTGGCGCAACGTCAAATACGGCAGCGACGTTTGGGTGCGCAACAATTGCCGCGGCGCGACCCTCGGCACGGAATCGATCAGCGGCGTCACGAGATGTCGCTAGTGGTGCGCGGAGCACCTTGACGGCCACGTCGCGGCCAAGCGCCTCATCGGTGGCGCGAAAGACAAGTGCGGCTGCCCCTTCGCCAATTAGCTCCTGCAGCCGATAGCGCCTGGCGACGATGTCGCCCGGCTTGAGTGTTCGCTCGTCAGGCGCTGATGGCGTCATGTGAGGCGCTCGTTTTCGGCGGCAACCGCCCCACGAACGACCGGTCCATATACCGGGTGATCGAGCGCAACATGAATGTTCGCGCGTAGCCAACCCTCTGGCGAGCCAACGTCGTAGCGCGTCCCAGAGAAGTGGCGCGCGACGACTGGCTGCTCCTGCGCCAGGGTATGGATCGCATCGGTTAGTTGAATCTCACCGTTCAGGCCGTGTGGCGTCTGTTCAAGGCGCTCGAAGATCTTCGGGCTAAGGATGTAGCGACCAACAACGGCAAGGTCCGAAGGTGCATGCGCTGCGTCAGGCTTCTCGACGACGCCGCGAAGTGGAATGGTTCGCCCCTGATCACTGGTTGGCAGTGTGGTGTCTGGGTCAACGATGCCGTAGCGATGTGTCTCCGAAGGTGCGACGCGCATCACGCCGAGCACCGATGCCTGCGTGGCGACATACGCGCCCATGAGTTCGGCGAGTGCAGGGGTCGTGCCGAAGATCAGGTCATCGGGAAGCATCACCGCAAACGGCTCGTGACCTACGGCGTCTTGCGCCATCAGCACGGCGTGGCCGAGTCCGAGCTGCTCTTTCTGACGGATCGTCACAAGGTGGACCATGTCAGCAACCGCTCGCACGGCGCGAAGGTGCTCGATGTCACCGCGCTGCTCAAGGATCGCCTCAAGGTCGGTTGAGATGTCGAAGTGATCCTCGATCGCGCGCTTATGCTCGCTCGTGACGAGGATGACCCGCTCAATGCCTGAGGCAACCGCCTCTTCAATGGCGTATTGAATGGCGGGGCGGTCGACGATCGGCAGCAACTCCTTCGGAACAGCCTTCGTCGCGGGAAGGAATCGGGTGCCCCATCCGGCAACTGGGAGAACTGCGGTGCGGATCTTCATAGAGGCCTCCGTGCGGTGCTGAGGCTCAGGATACCAGTCACCCCTCGCGGCGAACCCGTCCAAGCAACGCTCTCACGGGTCGACCAAGGAGCGGCAGTCGCACCTCACTCTTCGCTTCAACGCTCGCCAGGAATCCGCAGAGGAGAAGGAGCGCTCCGATCAGCTTCCCCACCTGGTAGCCCTCGGTGGAGCCGGCTCGATTCAACGTATCGGTGAGGCTCGGCACGAAGGCACCCAGGGCGATGAGCGCCGTCGCCGGAACACGACGATTGAGGCTGCCATCGCGCCAGGCACGCCAGGCATCGGGAACGCTGCGCACAAAGTTCACGGTAAGCGCCACCGGTGCGATCGCAAGATTGAAGAGCAGCTCATCACCACGCTGATCTGGATCACTTGAATAGGGGAGCACACGGCGCTTCGGCATGAACACGTAGACCGAGAAGAGGGCGCCAGTGAGCAGCGCCAATCCACCGCTCACATTTAAGATTGGCGTCAACAGGCGAAGTGCTGGCGGGAGTAAGAGTGCGATCGGCGCGCCGGTCGCTGGGTCTGTTGCCCACCCTGGCGCGGGGAGCTCGGCAATCACCACAAGTGGCACGGCAAAAACACTCAACAAAGCAGTTAGTGTGATTGCAACTCGTGCCCACCGCACGTCGCCCATGTACGAGAGCCAGCCGATGGCAATCGCCCCGCCCCATGCGGTGAGCGCATATACGAGCGCAGTTGGTCCCGCTGATGGGTCTTCTAATCGACGTGCCACCAGAATCGTAAAAAGACCAGAGAGGGCAAGGCAGAGCGCATACCAGTACCCGAAACGAGTTTTTGCCAGCAACAGAATGGTGCCAGCGCCAAGCCAGCCTGCGGTCCAGACCGCACCGAAGAGGTACCACACGCGATAGATCGGTTCACTCCAGCCGATTGCGGCGGCGACCGCTTCAGCGCCAGCGGCAATTGAGAAGGCAAGCGCGCCAATACCCCACGCCAACTGATACGCGCCGCGACGCGTTCGATACTGATCGAAGAGGAGTGCCGCAAAGAGGAGTGCGAAGAGCGCCGTCAGTGCTGGGAGGAGCGTTGTCACGCGGGCTCCGGCCTACGCCGGTAGGAACTCGTGAGCGTCGTGATGCAGCCCATCACACAGCCCAAACTCAGCGCCAGCGCCATGTGGCAGCCGGATCGGACGCATGACCTCGCGCACACTACTGCGACTGCAGCGGAGCCAGCCGCGCGTCGCCATCCAGCGCGGCGGACAGGCCGGGTCGGTGCAAAACTGGAATGGCCCAGGATTGATCGGCGACGGTTCACCAAAAGAGGGAGCGACCTCTGTTGCGGTGGTGTCAAGCACGCTGATGCGGAATGGCGTCCCCTGAATCTGCGCCGAGCAACTATCACAGCGCGTGGCACTATTCTCAACGATGATTGTGGGGATTCGGATGCCGTTAATTTCCATGGTCACTCTGATCGTACCTGAGCCCGCCGCGCCTTGGTGCCGCGCCCTTCCCGTCACCCTCGTCGCCGCACTACTTGCCGCTGGGTGCGGGCCAGAAGGCGACCCGACTGACCCTGCCGCTGTGGCTGACTCACCAACACGCGCCACAATCGTCAAGAAGGTCGTACCCTAGGGCTATGTGGAGTCTGCCGCGATGAGTGCACCAGCCAAACTGCGCAGCCGCCTGAGTGGCGTTGTATCGCTCGGCACCTTCGTTGCCGTTGTTGTGGCGGTAGGCGTCTCGCTCCTCTACCTCGCCTGGGTCGCCACGATCCGTAACTCCGACCAGGTCGGCGAACTTTCGGTGGGCACCTTCGTGGTGGGTCTCTCGTGCGCCTTCGCGTCACTGATGCTCACAATCAGCATGATTCGCGCGATTCGTAGCGCTCGCGACGGCCGGGCGATGCTCGCCGCCCTGCTCGCTGGCGGGTTTGCCATCGCCGCCGGAATCGCCCTCGGCGCATCAGACATCCTCGGTAAGCTCGCCTCGTAGGGGCGGCGCCGCAAGAGCGGTGCTACGCTGCGTTCCGCGCGCCCCTGTCGTCTAGAGGCCTAGGACGCCACCCTTTCAAGGTGGAGATCACGGGTTCGAATCCCGTCGGGGGTACCACCCCCATCGCGCGACTCCCTGGACGCGTGCCAGAGCGTGGGGGGCAGTTATTGATGGCCTCGGGTGCATAAATGGCGCCCATGGCATCCTGAGCGCATGCCGATTGCCGTCGCCGCCTTCCTCACGTACGCCCTCCTCCTGCTAGCGGGGCTAGGCCTCACCCTCGGCAAGATCGTGGAGCAGGCGACCGCCGCCCCCGTCACCCTGCAGGGAGTGGTCTGGATGGCCCTGATCGCCGCGTGCATCTTCACGATCACACTCGTCTGGCAGCGAAAGGAGGCGGGACGGGGATTCGCCCTCGGACTGAGCACGATGTTGATCCCCGCCGGGCCCCTGATTGCACTGACCGTGGGGAACTGGCTCCCCGGCTTCCCCCCGATCGCCCTGGCCCTCCTGCTGATCCGTGGGCTGCGGGGGGCATCCGCCCGGGCCTGGCTGAACGAGCAGTGAGCCCCGCCCCGCTTCGTCGGATCGGCGACCGTGACCGCCGGCCCGACCTTGCCCTCGCGGGGGCATTTGAGCTTCCCCTCGACGTGCACCTGCACACCCTCCTCTCTCCCGACTCAGAGGTGCCGCTCGACGTCTACCCCGCCCTGGCAATCGCACTGGGGATGCGGCGCATCGCCCTGACGGACCACCTCGACTTTGACCCGCGTGAGGTGGGGGCCACCCTGGCCCCTCACCAGAAGCGCGTCGAGACGGTCGAGGCGCTGCGGCGGGAATTCGGCGATCGCCTCGAAATCCTTCTCGGCGTTGAAATCTCCTACGAGCGGCAGTACGAGGCGGAGATTCGCGAGCACCTGCGCACCCACCAGTACGACCTGACCATTTGCAGCGTGCACCCCGGGGTTGACTCGCCGTTCAAGCGTTCGCTTGCGGCGAACTGGGCGGGGCACGACGTACACGAGACGGCACCCTACTTCGCCGAGGTGCAGGCGGGCATCGAGAGCGGCCTCTTCGACATCGTGGGCCACATGGACTACGTGCGGAAGTACGTGTACCCACATATTGACACGCCGGCTTTCGAGGCGGCGCCTGACCTATATGAACCGGTACTGAAGGCGCTGATTGAAACGGGCACCGCGTTGGAGATCAATACGTCAGGGTGGCGACAGCGAACTGGCATCCCATATCCGCTGCCGCAAGCGGTGCATCGGTATCGCGAACTTGGCGGTGAGTACATCGTGACCGGCTCTGACGCCCATCAACCCGATTGGTTCGCGATGAACTTTGATAGCGCACGTCAGCTACTTCTCGATGCAGGTTTTGAGGAACTCGCAACGAAGCGCTGGAGGTCCGCAGGGGAACAGTGGTCGATTCCAACTCGCTAGCGCTGACCGTGCTCGGCTCAGCTAGTGCGTATCGCACCCACAATGGCTCGCGCGCATCGGGGTATCTGATACAGCATGGTTCGACAACGCTGCTACTTGATCTCGGTCACGGCACCTACGCGCCACTCGCAGCACACATAGGCATTAGCGCACTGCCGCAGATCAGCGCAGTTGCAATCTCACACTTGCATCCCGATCACTGGGTTGACCTTGCAGCGCTGCGACATGCGCTCGTGCACGGCAACAAGATGGGGAGCGATGCGCGAAGTGTCTCTGTGATTAGCCCGAGTGGCCTAGCGCAACGACTTGCAGCGCTGCTCGATGATCGAACCCCAGAAGAGCAGGCTGCCGGCGCGCATGACTCGTTGCAGCCCTTTGCCTTCTCAACGTGGCGAAGTGACGCGGCACTGCCACCACGCGGCGGCGGACGTGCATTCTCCGTGGGTAATCTCACGGTGCGTAGCGCGCGTGTGCGCCACACGAGTGAGTCATACGCGATGCGTGTTGCTGTAGGTGATCAGCCTGGGCTGACCTACTCTGGCGACGTCTCGCACTGGGAGGACCTTGCGGCGATTTTGCGATCCCGCGACACACTGCTCTGTGAGGCTACTGGTGGTGCGGCAGAGTGGCGAGAGGGCGATACGCACATCACCGCGTACGGTGCAGGAAAAGCGGCGGCGGCGGCAGGGGTGACAAAACTTGTACTCACACACTTTGGCGCCGAGGTTGATCCAGCGGAAGCCGTTCGCGCCGCGGCGACAGAGTTTTCTGGCGAGATTGTTGCGGTGCGCGAAGGGGATCGCTTCGAGATCTAGTTAGCGCCGATCAGTCCGGCGGGAGCGTTGGATCGGTATTCGCAAACCCGCGCTCTACTGCAAGCGCGACGCGACCAGCCTGATCTATCAGCACGTACGCTCGGATCACATCCATCGCATCACCCGCGGGAATCTCCATCGAGGGGCGAATGTCATCCGTCACGATGAGCCAGAAGGTTCCCGTGAGGCCCGGCGCATCGGTGCCGCCACTACTCAGCGTGATCAGGCGCACTCGCGGCGTTGCGCCGACAGGTGCATTGGCCGAACGAGCTGCGCGGACCGCGCTCTGCGGCGAGATTCCCGCCAACACGGTGTCGGCGCTCACCGCCGACCAGCCGGCTGGAAGTGGCAGGTCGAGCGGCCGAATGCGGTCCGCCTGCATGCGCAACAACAGGGCGCCCACCAAGAAGGTGACGAAGAGAAGCAGTCCAACCCGCGCGATCTGCCCACGGGTGACTGGTGCCGCGAGTACCGCCCCCTCAGGTGGGCGTGTTGGTGGGGTGCCTGCTGGAGCCGTCTTAGATGTCATGGCGCCATCGTGCCAGAGTTCGCGGCTACGATTCAGCCATGAGCGCTCCGTCTGCACCAACTTCTCGTTCCGCCGCGTTGCCGCGTGACCCCCTGCTCGGGCTCCCGCTCCGCCATACCGTGCGCGATGCAGTGGCACGCGCCCTCCGGCGTGCCGTAGCGAGCGGCGCCCTTCCCGCCCCTGACGACGCCGCCGCACTCGACGCACTAGTTGCTGGAATCGAGGTCGAGATCCCTGGGAATCGCGATCACGGCGACTACGCCTCCAACATCGCGATGAAGGGGAGCAAGGTGCTAAAGCGCGCTCCGGCACAGATTGCCGCGGCGATTGCTGCGGAGCTCACCGCTGAAGCGTCGGAGCGAATGCACGGCGGCGGTGGTGCTCTTGGCCCGATCGCACACGCTGAAGTTGCGGGGCCTGGCTTCTTGAACTTGCGGCTCCGCGCCGGGCTTCTCGCAGATCATCTCGATGCAATCGTTCATGCGCCGCTCGCATGGGGCCATCTTGCCGTTGCGGCGGGGACGCCAGCGTACCGCGTCAACATTGAGTTCGTCTCCGCAAATCCCACGGGTCCGCTCACTATCGGTAATGCACGCGGCGCATTCGTCGGTGATTTGCTTTCACGCGTCCTTGAAGCGGCTGGTCAAAGTGTGACCCGCGAGTACTACTTCAATGACTTCGGCGAGCAGGTTCGCCGGCTCGGCGAAAGCGTCATAGCCTTGCGCGATGGTGTCGCTGTTGCGGAGAATGGCTACAAGGGCGACTACGTTAGAGAGCTCGCAGTGGCTATTCCACCCGACGTGGTGAAGCGTGCCGCTGCAGCACCGAAGCGCAGTGGCGATATTGAGTCGGAAGGATATGACGGCACGATCGCCGATGACGAGATCGCGATGATTGGGCGATGGGCATCGGAGCGCATTCGCGCCGGCATTGAATCATCGCTGGCGGTGCTTGGTGTTGAGTTTGATGTCTGGCGCTCTGAAGGCTCGCTCTACACCGAAGGGTTCGTTGACCGTGCGATTGACAAACTGCGTGGCGGAAACTGGCTCGAAGAGCGCGAAGGTGCACTCTGGTTCAAGAGCACCGCATTCGGCGACGACAAAGATCGCGTGATTCGTAAGTCGAGTGGCGCGTATACCTATTTCGGTTCCGACCTTGGCTACATCGTGGAGAAGTTCTCGCGTGGACATGATCGCTTGATCTACGTCTGGGGTCAGGATCATCATGGCACCGTTGCACGACTGCGTAACGCCGGAGAAGCGCTTGGGTTCAACAAAGAGTCAGTTGAGATGCTCCTTGTGGCCTGGGTGCGATTCGTTCGCGATGGCGTAGAGATGAGCATGTCGAAACGCGCCGGCACATTCATTACGCTTGATGAGCTTCTCGAAGAGATCGGGGTTGATGCTGCCCGTTGGTACTTTGCATCGCGGAGCGCAACAACGGCGATTGACTTTGATATTGAGGCGGCGAAGGCGAAGAGCAGCGATAACCCTGTCTTTTACGCGCAGTACGCACATGCGCGTATGTGCTCCATTCTGCGCAAGGCGTCCGCTGAATCACTCGCTCCTGCGAACGTAATTGGCAGCCTGCTTGACGACCACACCTCGCCAGAGGCGAAATTGGCACGCGCGATCGTGCGCCTCCCTGAGATAGTTGAGGATTCCGCCACGCACCATGAGACGCAAGGGGTAACGACGTACGCGACGGAACTTGCAACCGCCTTCTCTGCCTTCTACCGCGATGCGAAGGTGGTCGACATAGCGGCGCCGGAGCGCTCGGCGGGCCGACTACGCCTCGTGGCGGCGGCGGCGGCGAGCCTCTCGGCCTCGCTCCGCCTCCTTGGCATCTCCACCCCCGAGGAGATGTAGCCCAACCCTGGTATGTCGGTGCCCCAGCGCGGGGATTCATTGCGAACTCTTTACCCGATCCCACCTTGCAGATTCACCTAGCGGGCGGATGATGAGTTTCGGCTCACTGGACCTCCCTCCCGTGATCCGACCTCCACGCCAGGAGGGCCGACGGGCATCGACCCTCCTGGCATACCTCCCCCTCTCACCATCTCGATGCGACAGCGTGCCGCGGCGCGTGGGAGAATGGGGGCATGGAACTCACCTATTACGGTCGCACCTGTGTTCGCATCCGCAGCCGTGAAGCGACCATCGCCTACGACCCCTACACCTCAATCGTGGGGCCAACCGGGCGCGGCATGAGCGCCGACATCGTGACCCTGAGCCATCCCGACGACGCCCCGCTCTCCCGCGTGAAGGGGCGCCTCGCCCCGCGTGACAACCGCACCCCCATCGCCACGAGCCTCGACAGCGCCGTGATCCTTGAGGGGCCGGGCGAGTACGAGGTGAAGTCGGTGCTCATCACCGGCATCCGCAGCTACCGCGACGAGCATCGAGGCCCAGCGGCACGCCATAACACCGTCTTCTCTGCCGAACTTGACGGCATGCACGTCGTGCACCTCGGTGATTACGCCGACGGGCTCACCGCCGAGCAGATCGGCGAGCTGCCAGGTTGCGACATTGTGCTCGTCCCCGTGGGCGGCGAGCTCTCCCCGCAAGCCGCGTCGCGCCTCATCAGCCAGATGGAGCCGAAAATCGTCATCCCAATGTCCATGGTCGATGACGCCAGTAAGGCCGCTGAGGCGATCAAGGCGTTCTGCAAGGAGCAAGGCTTGGCGACGCCGCCACCCGCACAGCAGAAGCTCGCCATCACCATCTCGGCCCTCCCTGAAGAGACGACGACCGTCATCATCGAGGCTCGTGTTGAAGGGCTCGGCGGCACTGAGGCAGCGGCCAGTGGAACGCTCGGTCTCGGCTGATTCCCACGTCAGACTGTTGGCACAGTCAACTGCTCTACTCCCACTATGAGTGAGCTTCGCTGTATCGCCTGCAAGCGCGACATCGCCCCCGACGAGCCAACGTACGAAATTCGAACTTTCCTCGATCCACTACCTCCCAGCGGTGTCGCCTGCTCAGAGAGGTGCCAACACAAGAAAGAAGAGGAGAGCAAGCTTCGCGCGATGCTCTGGTACCAATCACCGATGAACCCTTTTGGCGGTGGCAAGCATGAGTGACGGCGATTTTGATGGAGATGGCGCCGGCGATGGGGACAGCGACGGAGGAGCGTTCGACTTCAATCACAACGGCACCTCGGCCGACGAGCTCATCCTTTTTGCGGCGATTACCGACGACGATGGTGCACCGCAATCGTCAGGTGGTGGGCCAGCGAAACGTTCTGGCTGTCTGCTTCCAGCTGTAGCGATCGCGATCTTCGCTCTTGCGCTCCTAACGCTCTAAAACGACGCGCTCCCAGCCACCGCTGATCTGCAGCGTCGCTGGGTTGCCGCCGGCAACTAGCGCACGTTTAGGGAGTAGCCCGACAACCTCTGTCTCACCAATCTGAACGCCGCGACTACTTGCTGCCGCGCGAATGCGCTCACGGATCGCATGCAACGTATCGCCGCAATCGGTAGCTTCTAGAAGGTCGTGGAGGTTCATCGACACTTGCGCGATCCCCTTGCTTGCAAGTGGGAAGCCGAGTGCCTGCAGCCCGCGCACGCCACCGGGGGTTGTGCCACGAATCTCTCGCGCGATCTCTTTTGAAACTTGTAGAAGCGTTTCGGCGTTGGCACCAGCGAGCGCAATGTTCCACGCGGCCATCAGCGTGCGCGCCCCAACGGCCGTTGCGCCTGCGGTTGGGTGCGGCGTGAGTGGGCCGAAGTCAGGTGCGCCACCCTCCGCCGCTTGGTGCGCTGCGAGCTGCTCGAACCCACCGCGCCGCAACGTTGGGAGGGAGCGCCGATCTTCGTTGCGCGCTGCAGCGCCGTAGAGATGCACGGGGAGGCTGAGCGCTGTGGCGAGCGCGGCGCCAGCCACGCGGGCGATCTCGGCGGCCTGCTCGAGTGTTGCCTCTGGTGAGATCGGCACAACTGGCACCACGTCGAGCGAACCGATGCGTGGGTGCACACCGCGACTAGCTCCTGATTTCTGCGGACTGGTGAGATCGATAGTTGCAACGGCGACGCGCGCAAGGGCAAGAGTTGCCGCCACTATTTCAACGCCACCAGCTGCCACATAGGTAAACACGCTCCGATCGTGATCGGCATCGGTGTGCACATCGCGCAACGTCACTCCTGAAACCGCTCGGATTGCCGCGGCAACCTGCTGCAAGATTGCAGAGTTACGCCCTTCGCTGATGTTCGCGACGATTTCGAAGTTCGCGTTGGTGGTGGTCATTAGTCAAGCGTACGGCGCATGACGGGCCAGCGACCATCGGGGCCCGTCGCTGCAACGGTGAAGCCGAGACGCTCCCAGAAGCGCTGCGTGGCGGCCGACGTTTGTTCTGGATCAGCCACATCCTCTGGTTCTTCAGGATACGCCTCAGCGGCGGCGAAACCGGCGGTGCCGAGTCGAGCGAGCACACCGGCGACCAGCGCACTACCGAGCGCGCTGCCGCGCGCCGCTGGCACGACCGAAATGCAGGTGATGATCGCTGGCGGCGGGCTGTCGGGGAGATCGGGGTAGCGATCGCGCAAGCGTTGTGCGCGCGGGAAGGCCGAAAGAGGTCCCGCTTGGCAGTAGGCAACTGGCTCACCTTTCGCGAGAAGAATCCAACCCATCGGCCCACTTACTGGGAGTTGTCGCGTGAGTAGGCGCAACTTCGGTGGCTGTCCGGGCGCAGCGGCGGCATCACGCAGCGCCTCTTCGCGCGTTGGCGGCTCTGGCGCAAATGGATTAAATGCTGGCGCCTGCTCTACATCGGTGCCGAGGAAGGCGGCGAGGGCGCTCTTCCCACCAGCCGGTGTGCTGGCTCGCGCCGCAGGGTTCGGTTCTGCACCGCCGCGTACTGCCGCCTTGCTGCCACGGTCGGCGTCCTCCCACCAGGTGCAGGTGGCGTGGTCCGCGCTCGCGTTGGCGCACGGCGGCACGAGCAGCAACTCGTCGGCACTCTCCACGCCGACCAGCTCGAACCCGTCACCGATGTCAATTCTCATCGTCTGGGATACTACGCCGCATGAGCGATCATGCGACTCCTGGGCACGGTTCACACGGCGAGGCCGAAGACGCCCCGCTGGGCGCCATCAACCTTGCTGCATGGGGGGCCGGTGCTCTTGGCATCGCAATTGGCCTCCTGACGGCGGCCGTCATCGCGATCGCCGCAGGCAGGATTTAGGGGGTGAAAAACATGAAGGCTCGATTTGCACTGGTGCTCTCTGCGCTCACATTCGTCGCTGCATGCTCTGCGGCAAATGCTGCATTTAACGACAGTGACGTCGTGTTTGCCCAAATGATGATCCCGCATCATCAGCAGGCTGTAATGCTCGCGGATTTGGCGCTCAGCCCAACATCCTCTGCTCACCCCGAGGTGGATGCAGCCGTTGAATAGTCATGCCTCAATGGGGCATGGTTCGGGAATGGAGGGAATGCTTAGCGAGCAGGAGCTCCTCAATATTGCCTCTTTAACAGGATCAGCCTTTGATAGCGCGTGGATCGCCGCGATGACGTTCCATCATCGAGGCGCAATCGCCATGGCGGTTACTGCCAAGGACGGCGGCATCAGCACCGAGATAAAAGAGCTCACCGCGGCAATCATCACTGCGCAGCAGGGTGAAATTGAGACCATGCAGATGCTCTCCACCGCACCGTAGGGCGGCACCTAGAAGAGGCCGACGATCTCCCCGCCGTGCTCTAGATCGAGGTCAATGCGCTCGCCGCCGGGAGACTTGTTGAGGCCTGGCATCAGGCGCATATCGCCGCACACGGCGGTGATGAAGCCGGCACCGGCGGCCAGGGTGACCGCCTTCACGGGAACCCGGAACCCTGTTGGGCGACCGAGCTTACTCGCGTCATGGGAGAGCGAGTACTGCGTCTTCGCCATGCAGATCGGCAGGTGCCCGTAGCCGAGCTCCTCCAGGCGCGCGAGCCGCTTCGCCGCAGCGGGCGCAATGTCGACGCCGTCAGCACCGTAAATGCGCGTGGCGATTGTCTCAATCTTCTGCGCGAGCGGCATGTCGTCGGCGTAGATCGGCGCGAACTTCGCCTCGCCTGAGCTCGCGGCAGCCCACACCGCTTCAGCCAACGTGGCTGCGCCAGCGCCGCCGTCGGTAAAGTGCGTGGTCACAACCGCGGCGCGAGCCCCTGCAGCGAGGGCGACGCTGCAAATTGCCTCGTGCTCGGCGGCAGTATCGGTTGGGAAGGCATTCACAGCGACAACCACTGGAATGCCGAAGGCACGCACGTTCTCGATCTGCTTTACAAGGTTCTGTGCGCCAGCGGTAACCGCCGCGACGTTCTCAACACCTAACGCTGGATCGAGCGGCTTACCGGCAACAATCTTACCAACGCCGCCGTGCATCTTGAGCGCGCGAACGGTTGCCACAATCACCGCCGCATCTGGAGCGAGGCCAGAGGCACGACACTTAATATCGAAAAACTTCTCAGCACCCATGTCAGCACCGAATCCTGCCTCCGTGACAACGATGTCGTTGGTTGCGAGGGCAGCGCGGTCGGCGATGATGGAATTATTCCCGTGCGCAATGTTTGCGAATGGACCAGCGTGCACAAACGCAGGGCCGCCTTCAAGTGTTTGCAGCAGGTTTGGCTTGATTGCATCACGTAAGAGTGCCGCCATGGAGCCAGCAACTTTCAAGTCTTCGGTCGTGACGGGTTTGCCATCAACGGTTTCGGCGACCACAATGCGGCCGAGCCGCGCGCGAAGGTCGGCAAGATCTGATGCGAGTGCGAGCACTGCCATCACCTCACTGGCAACCGTGATGACGGTTTCAGATTCACGTACGACGCCATTCTCGCGACCACCGAGGCCGATGATCGTCTTACGGATCGCGCGATCGCTAATGTCAACGACGCGTGGCCAGGTGATGCTGCGCAAGTCAATGTTGAGCGCGTTGCCATGATGCAGGTGATTGTCGAGGAATGCCGCGGCGAGATTGTGCGCGGCGCCAATGGCGTGCACGTCGCCGGTGAGGTGTAGGTTGAACTCCTCCATCGGAATCACTTGGCTATATCCGCCGCCCGCGGCGCCGCCCTTGATGCCGAAGACTGGTCCGAGGCTCGGCTGTCGAATGGCAACGGCGGCGCGGTGACCGATCTTGTTGAGTCCTTGGGCGAGCCCAACGGTGGTGGTGGTCTTCCCTTCGCCAAGCGGTGTTGGGCTGATCGCGGTGACCACAACGTACTTTCCCCGTGCGCCGCTCCTCTCTAGACGCTCGATCCCCTCAATGGAGAGCTTCGCCTTTGAGCGACCGTATGGCTCGACCTCATCGTCGCGGAAGCCAAGCGCAACCGCCACCTCGCCAATCGGTTTCGGTGTGATGCTCCGTGCAATCTCAAGATCAGAAGGGAATCCCATGCGGTGAGTCTACGCTCGCCCGCGCACGAGACGCTCGGCGGCCTCAGCTGCGTGCAGCGCCAAGATAGCGCTCGTCATTGGTCCCACGCCGCCAGGCACCGGGCTCAAGCCGCCCGTTTCACCAAGCCGCGCCTCAACACTGGGGGCATCAACATCGCCCACGATCGTTTCGCCGCTCGGGTGAATGCCGACATCGATCACCACGGTGCCTGGCGATACTTGCTCTCCGCGCACCAGGCCGCGCACGCCCGCAGCAACCACGAGCACGGCAGCGGTGCGAGTGACCACACCGAGATCGGGCGTCTTGGAGTGGGCGACCTCAACGTGTGCCCCCGCCGCCTCTAGGAGTTGCGCCACGGGTCTGCCCACGATGGCGCTACGCCCCACAACAACCGCGGCTCGCCCCTGTAGCGGGATCTCGTACGCCCGCAGTAGCTCCATCACCGCCGCCGCGGTGGCGGGGAGGAGTGACGCGTCGTGCGTGCCATCCGCAAGCCGTTCGGCATTTACGAGGGTGATGCCGTCAATATCTTTCCCTGGCGCAATAGCCGCCGCAACGATCTCTCGCGAAACGCCGCCCGGAAGCGGTGATTGCAGAATGATCCCCGCAACGTTCTGGTCGGCAGAGAGCAAGGTCAAAGTGGCGAAGATCTCGGCTTCGGTCGCAGTCGCGCCAAGTTCCACACGGCGGCCAACTAGCCCGGTCGCGCTGACCTGCTTCAACAGTCGCTTGACGTAGAGCAGCGAGTCTGGCTCGCTCGTTGCAATCACCACAGCAATCTCGGGCACACTCCCTTGCGCGTTGGCGATGGCGCGTGCTGCAATCACAGTGGCGCGCGCGGTGATCTGCTTTGCAAATGGCTGTGCGGCGAGGCGTTGCGTCATCGTGCGCTACGACTGTGTGCTGCGCTCAAGTGCGGCAATAGACGCAGCAGTTCGATTCGCGAGCGTCGCACGCGTCTCTGGGCTGTCAATGAATGGAAGATTCACCTCAATATTTTCGGCGGCGCTCAAGCCCGCAGCGCGTGAAAATCGCAGCGCAACTTCAAGGTCGCTCGCAGCACTTATCAAGCTCCGACCGGTAAGAAGACGCGCAGCCTCTGCAACAGAGGTGATCGCGCGAAGCGTGTGCAGAGGAACATCTGCAGCACGCTCGGCCGCTGCGGACATTGCGCGACCACGCACTTCGCGCTCGCCCTCTTCCACTTTCGGAAGTCGCATCGCCTGTATGAACGCGTCATACGCGGTTGCATCGTCGTCAGCGAGTGTGAGCAGCTCGCTGCGAAGAGTTGCCATCTGCGCAACGGTGCGTTGCTGCAGTGCGGCGTCGGCGCTCTCGGGGCTCTTTTTCAGTGAGAGCCCGGCGACCATCTCCACAAGGGCGGCTGCGGTTGCGCCACTCACTGCTGCGGCTGCCCCACCACCAGGCGCTGGTGTTGGCGCAGCGAGTGCTGCAAGAAAATCAGTGAGGGTGTGTTGTGCGATTGATTTCATTTGCGCATCGTATCGCGAGAGCCGCGCAGCAGCGGGGCAAGGCGCTGGTTAATCGGCCTGTAAGTCGCGCGACTCGCGGCCATCCTTGCGGGCAAGGGAGAGTGCGACTGCTAGGGAAATGATTAGACCCGCAAGGGCGCCGAGTTCCCAAAGGATTGGTTCAATGTTGCCACCGGCGCTCAACAGCCGTTCGGCCTGCGCGGTAACGACCAGGACTCGTCGCACCACTGCCACGAGACCGATGATCAGGAAGGGCTCGAGGATGAGTTGAGTTCGCGCAAGCGAGAGTCGCAACGTATAGAGCAACTCGGCAATGATGAAGACCAGAAGTACGCGGTCGAGGATTAGGAGTGCGGCGTCGATGCCGCCGGCACGGATGCCCTCAGCGACGAGCCCAACCGTATCGGCACCGATCAGTGCGATGGCGACCACCAACACTCCAGCAAGGGCGATATCAAGGGTGATCTCTAGCGCGTGAAGAACACCGCGAGCTCGGCTGACAAGGCCGGTGAGGACTGGACCGAGGGCGTGTTCCGTCGGTGACGAGGCCCTAGTGCGTGACTGCTTCTTCATGCCGCCCATTATGGCAGGGGCTATGCGTGAACGAGCATCGGCTCCATCTCGGGGATCCCGGAAGCGAACGGTAGGGTCGCCCATGCATCGTCGAACGCCTGAATAGACCAGGCGCCGGTGCGGCGCGAGAAGCTCAACACGAGGGAGGCATCTTCGGTCTCAATCTCCCAGAGGGTGCGAGGGCCGTCGCTGGCGCTGAAGACGCCGTACTCACGGCGCAGGGCCAAGACCTGGGTCACCTTGCGGCTGATCCCCTCGAAGGCGACCGCGGTTGGGGCGCCGGTGCGCCAGTGCGCCGTCACGGCCACCGAGACTGGGCTGATCGGTTGCATTGCCATCCTGAACCTCCTCCCCTCATGGGGGTCTGCGTTAGAACATCTGTTCGTAGTGTCATAGAACATCCGTTCTGTGTCAAGGGGGGGACCTGTGCGAGAATCGTGCTCCAACGGGGGGCGCCCAGCCCTCCCAGCCACAAAAGAAGGAGCCCAACCGATGAAGGTGATCTTGACCGCCAATGTGCCCAAGCTCGGCAATGCCGGGGACCTGAAAGAGGTCGCCGGGGGGTACGCCAAAAACTTCCTCTTCGCCAATGGGCTGGCGATCCCAGCCATCGGCGGGGCCGCATCCCAGGTTGCTGCAGGGATCGTCTCGCGCGCTGCAAAGCAGGACCGCCAGCGCGGCGAGGCCGAAGGCTTCGCGCAGCGCATCAGCTCCACCACCCTCACCATGGGCGTCAAGGTTGGCGAGGGCGGCAAGCTTTTCGGCTCCATCACCAACAAAGAGATTGCAGAAGCGCTCGATCGCCGCGGCATCAGCGTTGAGAAGCACCAGGTAATGCTCGACGAGCCGCTTAAGCAGCTCGGCTCGTACAAGGTGCAGATCAAGGTTGCGGCACACCTCGTCGCCGAGGTGACGGTCGTCGTCGAGCCGAAGGGCTGATCACGGCCCGTCGCGTTCTGCACGTCGACCTTGACGCGTTCTTCGCGTCGGTCGAGATCCGTGACAATCCGTCGCTCGCCGGCAAACCCGTTGCTGTTGGCTACGGCGAGGGATCTCGTGGCGTGATTTGCGCCGCTTCGTATGAGGCGCGTGCGTTCGGTGTTCGTGCCGCAACATCGGTGCACGTCGCGCGTGCGCGTTGCCCAGACCTCATTCTCATTCCGCCGCGCCACGACCGATATAGCGATGTCTCGCGCGAAGTGATGGAGGTGCTCGGCGGATGGAGCCCTGTCGTTGAGCAGGTCTCTGTCGACGAGGCGTATCTCGATCTCAATGGGACCGAGCAGCTGCATGGTTCACTGGAAGATGCTGGCCGCGGCATTCGCGCCGCAGTGAAATCAGCCACGGGTTTAACGATTAGCGTTGGTGGCGCGTCAAGCAAGCTCGTGGCAAAGATTGCTGCAGGTGCAGAGAAGCCGA
Organism: Candidatus Limnocylindrus sp.; assembly: GCF_040397215.1. Classification (NCBI taxonomy): domain Bacteria; kingdom Bacillati; phylum Chloroflexota; class Candidatus Limnocylindria; order Candidatus Limnocylindrales; family Candidatus Limnocylindraceae; genus Candidatus Limnocylindrus; species Candidatus Limnocylindrus sp. The sequence continues at coordinate 1,055 of NZ_JBBAWK010000003.1, read as the reverse complement.
ACGGCCTGACCATTGTTGCGCCAGGCAGCGAAGCGGCGTGGCTCGCACCGCGAAATGTTGGCGTGATCCCCGGCATTGGCCCTGTCGCGCAAGGAGTCTTGCGCGAGTTGGAAATTACTACATGTGGCGATCTTGCCAACGCGCCCGACGATCATCTGCTGCGCCGCTTCGGTGATCGCGGGTCCGACCTAAAACTGCTGGCGCGTGGCATTGACGACACACCAGTTGACGACGGTGGCGAACGTAAGTCGCTCGGTCGTGAGATGACGCTCGACGACGACATCGCCGATCCAGAGGCGCTGGAGACGTTACTCCTTGGGCTCGTCGAGTCGGTCGCATACTCACTGCGCTGCGAGGGGCTGCTCGCGCGTTCCGTGACACTCAAACTGAAAGATGCAGAGTTTCAAACCATCACGCGGCAGGTGAAGCTTGCGCAGCCATCAGATCTCTCTGGCCTAATTTTCGAAGCGGCGCGCGCGCTGCTTGAGAAGACGGCGCGCGGCAGCGCCTATCGACTCATCGGGGTCTCAACCTCGGATCTTGGTGAAGAGGAGCAGCTCGCCCTCTTTGACGGTGCAGCGCAGGCACGCGAACGCACCATCACCGCTGCCGCCGACACCATGCGCCGGAAGTACGGTGAGGATGCGATTACGCGAGCTCGGCTGCTCGATGAATCCGAGGAGTAAACCTGCACCCGTGCCACCCACTTGACACGGTTCCGAACAGGCGTTCTAATACCCCTATGACCCGACATGATCAGGACCGCAAGACGAGGATCCTCCAGGCGATCGCCGAGGGGATCCGCCGTTCAGGCACGCCGCCGACCGTGCGAGAGATCGCCGACCTGGTCGGCCTCGCCGCCCCCTCCGCCGTCCACCACCACCTCGAGACCCTTGAGCACGAGGGCTTGATCGAGCGTGGCGCTGGCCTTTCGCGCTCCGTGCGCCTCACCGCCCGCGGCCGCTCCCTCCTGGAGATCGACAGCGAGCTCGAGACGACCAACCTGCCGATGGCCGCCCGCGAGCTGGTCGTGGTGGGGCAGATCGCCGCCGGTG